>NZ_JAQJDA010000010.1:0-132080 GCF_028617175.1 Halococcus sp. PRR34
GTGGACCGGGAACACCGCACAGACGTCGTCGATCCGGAGGCGCTTCTCGACGAACTCGAAGACCAGCGGGAGCTGGATGCCCGCGAGCAGGCCGACGACCAGCGCACCAGGCCAGACGATCGCGTCGGTGATCGAGGTAATCGAGACCAGTCCGGCGAGCATCCCGTTGGCGACGTACAGCGTGTCGACCTTCCGGTTCTTCGCGAACGAGGCCCCGGCGGCCCCGATCGCGCCCGCGGCCATGCCGAGCGTGGTCGTGAGCGCGACCCGACCAACGTAGCTGAACGAGCCGAGTTCGGCCGCACCATCGGTCATCGCGAGCGGCGCGGCCGCGGTGCCGACGTTGAACCCGTACCACCCGAAGCAGAGGATCAGCGTGCCGAGCACCGCGAACGACATCGAGTGGCCGGGGATCACGTTCACCGAGCCGTCGTCGCCGTAGCGCCCGATCCGCGGGCCGAGCACCCACGCCGCCGTCAGGCCCGCGATCCCGCCCATGCCGTGGACGATCATCCCGCCCGCGAAGTCGTGAAAGCCCACGCCGAGGACGTTTGCGAGAAAGCCGCCGGCCCACGTGAAGCCCGTGACGACGGGATAGATGATCGCCGCGAGCAGGATCGTGTAGCCGACGTACGCCCGGAGCTTGCACCGGCCCGCGACCGCGCCGCTCACGATGGTGGCGGCGGTCATCGCGAACACCGCGCCGAACAGCCAGCTCACCCACGCGGCCGAGTCGCCGCTCCAGACCGCGGTCAGGTCGGCGATCGCGGCTCCACTGCCGCTCGTGAACCCGCCGACGACCGACGAGACGCCCGCGCCGACGAAGAAGAACGCCACAACGCCAATCGACCACGTCAGCATGTTCTTCGTGAGCTGGTTGGCGACGTTCTTCGCGCGGACCTGGCCCGCCTCCAACATGGCGAACCCCGCGTGCATGAAGAAGATCAGGAACGTGACCGTGAGCACCCACACGAGGTTGACGCTCTCGACGACCGCTTCCATCCCGCCCGCCTGAAGCGGTACCGTCACCTCCCCAATCATACTCGCACCCCCGCAGTATTGGTGCTATTTTTCTTGCAACCGTCTATCTTTTCGCCGATTTCGGCCATATTCGTCATCAGTCTCACGCTGGAAGTGCAGGTAGTGGGTCTACATAATTGTTGGGTTGATATCCTAAGTTTTCTGGCTCTCTTAGTATTCGTATGGCCAATATGACGTATAATGTTATGTGTATAAGGTCGTTCTTCGTCCACAAAGCGGGGCCTCGGACGGTCGGAATCGGACGCTCGTTGGTTTTGATTCCGGCAGGTGTTGCGTTGGGACGGCGTTCGCGCCCGAGTCGGGCTTGCCCGCTCGCTTCCCCAACGCTTGTTTGGCTACACGCCGTGCTGTCTCAACGAGGTCGAGAAGCGCGACTCCCATAATCGACTTCTCGACCTCGTTTCCTCAAACTCATTACGGAGCAATCCTGTCGCCGTCGTCCATTTTCAATAGAGCAGTTTGAATCCGGGTAAAGTGAATGAAGAGATCAGGTGGATACGCTAGATTGTCGATCTTTGAGCTCAAGCGTCGAGGCCATGGAACGCTTGTGTCGGTTCTCGTAATACCGTGTGATGATATCCTCAACGAACTGTTGGGGGACATCTACCTCGTCGGCAATAGTCGTGGCATCCGCATCTTCATCGACGAACGATCGGAGGATTGGATCGAGTACATCGTATGATGCACCGAGATCAGCTTTGTCAGTCTGGCCGGTCCAAAGGCCCGCAGTCGGCTCTTTGTGGACGATTCGCTGTGGGAGCCCAATGAAATCCGCGAGGGCGTGAACCTCAGTCTTGTAGAACTCACCCAAGGGATACAGATCCGCCGCACCATCCCCGTATTTTGTGAAGTATCCAAGCAGTAGCTCCGATCGATTGCTCGTCCCAAGCACGCGTCGATTGCCGGCATTCGATGCATAGTACGCGCACATCATCCGCATTCGCGCCATCACGTTCCCGATTGATCCTCGATCACCGGCAGGATCGAGCTCAGGCGCGATGTGGTCCTCGAAGAGATCGAGGAGGGGCCGAATCGAAACCGAGTGGTACTCGACGCCAAGACCTTCTGCGATCGTCTGTACGTCGGTAGTGTGTTCATCATCCGTCTTTTTGCAGGGGAGAGAGAGCGCCATCACATTTTCACTGCCGATTGCTTCGACTGCTAATGCTGCGGTTAGGGTCGAATCGATCCCCCCACTCATCGCGACTACCGCGGTATCCTCGACGTTGTCCCGGATGAATGTGACCACCTCGGAACGAACCGCTTGCAATTCAGCAGTGGATGTCAAAAACCCATTTTTCTGCCCGAGATAACTCTGACTAACACTGTGTTCTTCGTCGCTCTCTTTTACCTTGTTCATGCGTTTATCACTACGATATCGGACTAGATACCAGAGTTTAAACGGATTCCGGTTCAGTTGTTCATATTTTTGCCGTCGCTCCTGTGATATGCCAAGATTTTGTTTATATCATCCACTTTCTGACGGATCATCAGCGATCGCCCTCTAACCCCGGCCTGATCCGACCGCTTGGCAACAAGTCATAAACGACCGAAAGAGCTAATATATCAGGGAGAAGTGTGTAGAAGTGAGGTGATCACGACAAAATGGAGGTGTTCAGGCAACGATTTAGACGATAGGACAACTATTGTTGACCAACGCGAAGGGTTAGAGTTGGCCCTGAGCCACCATGTGTCCTCGTGGTGAGATTTTGGCACATCAACTCATTCTAAATGGAAGTTAGAGTTGGCTTCCACCAGCATCGTCTGTCATGGATCCGTGGAGAATCCTGTCAATCAACTCTTTCCGGGTAAATGTTCGTAGCATTCAGTTGTTTCTTTGACGGTCTAAGTAGAGGTCAGCTGGGCCGATCCCTCATTCATAACCATCTGTACTGAAGTCGGGCAGGTAGATTGCTCATGCACGACTGGGTGCGAAATCAACATCGGCAGTGTGAACTTCATAGATCGCTATGCATGACGAATCTTGCTAGCCGACCTCTGGAACCACCCCAACGAAAATCGGCTCGGCGGCTCACAGCTCCATTGTCAGTCGTCGTCAGGAGATATTCCAGCATCGGACCCCTGCGTCAGGAATCCGTCGAGATGTGCGCGGCGAGCTATCTGCGGACGGTAAACCCACGCATTGAGCAACACGATCGGAACCATCGAAACCGCTACGACCGCGTAGCCGATGTGGAGGCTTCCGAAGAGCGTCGACGAGTACACCAGTGGGTAGACGATCCCCCCAATGGTCCCGATCCCGCCGACCACGCCCGCCACCGCGCCCGAACTGTCGGGAAACATCGCCGGAACTTGGGCGAAGATTGCCCCCTCGGCAAAGGCACAGCTCATCCCAACGAGAAAGCCTGTCCCAACTGCCACGAGGACCTGCCCGGATAAGCCAGCGAGTGTCATCGTGAGCATTGCCACGACGATGAACATGAGCGAGACGAACGTCCACTGCTCGCGGTACCGTCCCGTAAACACGGGCAAAATATCCCGTTCGTGCCTGGCCAGTAGGTCGCTGACGTAGCCACCGATCGGCCGCAGAAGGCCCGCTGCGACCGAGAACGTCGCCGCGAACGTGCTCGCAAGTACGAGGTTGCTCGTGTCGAACGCTTCGCGATAGTACGTCGCAAGCCAGCCGTTCATCGAGAGTTCGAGCCCGAAGCTCATGATATACGCGAGGGCGAGTACCACAGTTCCGTACCGGGTCGCGGTGTGAACCCAGTCCTCGAAACTCGCGCTGTTCTCGGTTGCCCGGCGTTTCGCTTCGCTTTTGGCTGCCTCGCCCAATACGTAGTACGCGATCGCAAGCCCGATCGAGACAATCCCGGTGTAGAAGAACGCAGCCCGCCAGTTTGTCTCAAACAGTGGTCCGCTCCAGTTCGTCGGGAACACCCGAGGGAGGATCAGCGCGCCACCCGCAGCCCCAGCATTGCCGATGCCTGCATAGATCCCTTCGGCGGTCCCCAGTTGATCCGCTTCGAACCACTCCGAAACGTGCTGGATCCCAATGACGAACGTGATGCCCGCGGTGGCAACAATCAGCCGTTCAATGAAGAACACGGTGTAGTTCTGGGCGAACGCACTCGCCATCGAGAACACGCCGACGTAAGCGAGGACGATCGCGAAGACGGTGGGCGCGCCATACTTATCCGAGAGCCACCCGGTCAGGATCCGGCCGAACGGGGCAAGCCAGATTGCCGCACTTGCGAGAATCCCGATTTCTCCGAGCGAGAGGCCGAACTCATCGGCCATCGGCCCGGTGAATGGCGCGAACGAAAACCAGATCAGAAACGAGAAATTGAACCCGATCGTGGCAAGCACGAGCGTCCGCCACTTGGTCATTCGGATCAGGCTCATTGGCGAATCTCCGCGAGGCGGTCAACAGACGTGGACCGCTCGCTTTCGGCCTCATTCGCGTGCTCCGTCTCGCCTCCGGCCTCACGGTCCGCATGGGGAGCAGTGAGGCGCACTGCACACTGTTTGTAGTTCGGTTCATCCGATTCGGGATCGGTCGCGGCGATGGTCAGGTGATTCGTCATTGGGTGATGGATCGGCAGCCAGACCATTCCAGTGGGAATAGTTTCATCTGGTTCGACGCACGCCGACACCGACGCGCGCCGTGATTCGATGGTCGTACTGGTCGTTTGTGAGTCGTCCTCGGTACGAAGCGCTTCCTCGTGGTCCGCGAGTGTTTCCGGGTTGATGCGCGCAATGAGTGCCTCCGCTTGATCAGGCGAGGTTCGCGTCCGTACACCCGTATTGTAACCACCAGATTCGCGCGCAGTAGTGAGCGTCAACGGATACTCCTGGTTCGGTGGCTCGGGAACGTCGTCGTGTCGTCCGGTCGAGAAGCGTGCCCGGCCAGATGGCGTCGGAAATGTCCATGCCGACTCGTTGGCCCCCCTCGGTCCGTTACCAGTCGTTGTCGATTCGTCACCAGAGTGGGTCAACGTGTGCCCGTCAGCAACGGCCGGTGGAACATCAGCACCGTCGGGATCGTAGTACCGATAGCCGCCCGCTGATTCTTCGTTCGGTGCGGGCCAGCGAATCGCGCTCTCGTGATCGAGGCGGTCGTAGGTGATGCCAGAGCAGTCGGCGTCGGTGCCAGCGGTCAGTGCGGCGAACTCTGCGAAGACGCTTTCGGGATCGTGGACGTCGAACAGCTCCGGGACGAGCCGATCCGCAAGCGTGGCGATAATTCCGAGATCGCTTCTGACCCCCGAGGGGGTATCAGTCGCGGGGCGGACCCGCGAGACGGTTCGCTCCATGTTCATCGCAGTCCCGTCGGATTCGCCCCACGTCGCCGCCGGGAGCACGACATCAGCCATCTCGACGGTTTCGCTCCAAAACGCGTCTTGGACTACTAGAAACGTCTCGTCGAGTCGTTCACTGGCTGCTGTCGCGTCGGGAAGTCCCGCAACCGGGTTAGTCGCCACGGCCCAGAGGGCCTCGATCGGTCCGTCATCAATCGCCTCGACGATACCGACCGGACCGGGGCCGGTACCGTCAGGCAATCGATCGACGGGAATTCCCCATGCCTCTGCGATAGCGCTCCGCTCATTCGGATCGGCGAACGAGCGGTGTCCAGGCCACGTTCCCTTCGAAGAGCACACGCGAGTGCCCATCGAGTTTGCCTGTCCGGTCAGTGAGAATGGCCCGGAACCTGGCCGCAGGTTCCCGGTCGCAAGGCAAAGGTCAATAAGCGCTCCTGCTGTAGCCGTTCCCTGAGTGCTCTGGTTGATGCCCATTCCCCAGTACAACAGTGTCGGATCGGCGAGCGCATCCGTGAGCGCGTCGACCATTTCGAGGGGAACGCCAGCGGTTGTAGCCGCTTGATCGGCTGCTGGCAGATCTTTGGAAAGGCTTTCGAAGCCAACGGTAGCGTGTTCAATGAAGTCTATATCGACGAGATCACGATCGATGACTCTCGCGAGGACGGCCCGTGCGAGCGCCAGATCGCCTCCTGGGTTCGGTCGGACGTGTGTGGCCGCCTGCTCGGCGGTCATCGTTTCGACGGGATCGACCACCACGAGTTGGCTGTCCGGTGCCTGCGCGCTTTCGTGGATCCATCGGAACATCACCGGGTGGGCGACTGCAGGGTTCGCCCCCCACACGAGATGGGTACGGGCGTTGGGAATGTCGTCGTAGGTACAGGGAGGCGCGTCGCTGCCGAAGGCGTCGTAGTAGGCGGTGACCGCACTCGCCATGCAGAGGGTGGTGTTGGCGTCGTAATAGCGGGTGCCGAAGCCACCACGCGCGAGTTTGCCGAGCGCGTACGCCGCCTCGTTGGTCTGTTGCCCGCTGCCGAGGACTCCGATCCCGATCCCGTTACCGTCCGGGTTGCGCTCTAGTACGTCCTCAAATGCCGTGACCACACGACCGAGCGCGACATCCCACGTCGTCGGCAGTAACTCTCCCTCTTTTCTGACGAGCGGCTGTGTTAACCACTTACCGTCGGGATCGCCACTCTCACGGATGCCGCGTGGACATGCTAACCCCTTGCTGACGGGATGAGAGACATCACCTCGAACTGAGGCGATACCATAGCCGACATCGACGCCCTCGTGGATATGGCCACAGCCGACTGCGCATCGCATGCAGGTGGTCTGTACTGGCTCACCCATCGATCGAGTCATCCCTCCCCGATCGTAGCTTACGCGCGGTCTGGTCGGTTAGTCCCAGCACAAGCTCTGGTGCGACATCCATCGGCGCTTGTGGGACAGCGTCGACGGACAGTTCGTTATCAGTCATCGCTCGGAAGGGGAGTTCCGTCGGCGGTGGTCGGAGCCGGACTCTCACCGTCGTCGAACGGATACCACGACTGTTTCGCGTCAGTCAAACAGGGATCGTCGTAGGTGGTCTCCTCGGGTTCGGCCAGCTCGATGATCGTTTCGTGGCCGGTCGCCTCAACCCACTCGTGAAAGGTTTGTCCGTCCTCTCGAAGGGCAGCAAACGCTTCGAGGAGGTTCTGTATCATCCCCGGCACCTCGTCGGCTGGCACCCGTTGGCGTACCCACTCGATGAATTCGGGTTTGGTGCCGATCCCGCCACCGACGCCGACATCCATCGCCTCGACCATCTCGCCGTCCTTCCGGGCGCGCATGCCCTGAAGCCCGATGTCGGCGGTCAGCGCCTGTCCACAGTCGGCGGTACAGCCCGAAAAGTGGAGTTTGAGCTGTGTGAGGTCCTGGGGTAGCTCGATGTTGGCACGGAACCAGCGGAGCATCACTGCCAGACGAACCTTGGTTTCGGTTAACGCAAGCGAACAGAACTCGGTCCCGGTACAGGCCATCGCTCCGCGCGTGAACAGCCCCGGATCGGGAGTGTGGGTTTCGAGGAGTGGCTCGGCAAGCAGATCGTCAAGGTTCTCCTCGGGAACATCCATGAGCAGCGGGTTCTGCCGGCGAGTGAGTCGGACTTCGCCGCTTCCGTACTCGTCGGCGAGATCGGCAAGTCCGATCGCTTCGTCGGCGGGGACTCGCCCGACGGGCGTACTCAGTCCAACGTAGTACTGACCGTCTGCCTGTCCGTGAACGCCGATATGATCGTGCTTGCCCTGTCCATTGGATGCCCCGGCGTTGTAGGTGTACCCGTCCCGAAGATTCGTCCCTGCGGGTTCGAGAGCGAAGTCGGTCTTCTCGACCAGCGCCTCACGGATGTCATCGGTTCCCCAGTCGTCGACGAAGAATCTAGCGCGGTTTTTGTTCCGGTTCTCACGGTTACCCTCCGCGTGGTAGAGTTCCACGAACGCCCGCACGATGTCATACGCACGGTCAGGCTGAACGAAGACGTCCAGTGAACGCGCCCGCCGTGGCTCGCGGCCACCGAGCCCACCGCCGGCACGGAGGTTGAACCCCCTAACCGACTCGCCGTTGACCAGCCTTCGGGCGGGTTCGAGCGCCACGTCGTTGATCGAATCCTGGGCACACCCCTCTCGACACCCCGTCACGGAGATGTTGAACTTCCGGGGCATGCTCGCAAGCGCATTATCCCCCCGCAGGTTCTCCTGAATATGGTCGAGTAGCGGTCGCGTCTCGACGTATTCGTGGGCATCCTTGCCGGCGACTGGACAGCCCGAGATGTTGCGCATCGTATCGCCACCTGAGGACCGAGTGGAAACCCCGACGGATTCCAACTTCTCCCAGATCGCAGGAACATCTTCGAGCTTGATCCAGTGAAGCTGAACAGACTGACGCGTCGTGAAGTCGATCCAGCCGTTCCCGAACTCCGGATTATCGACCGGTCCAGTCGCATACTCGCGGGCCACCTCGCCGATGGCCCGGAGTTGGTCCGGCTCCAAGATGCCCCCACAGTTGGTCAGGCGCATCATGAAATAGCTCTCCTGTCCCGATCGCTGATGGAAGACCCCCCAGAATTTGAACCGCGAGAACCACTTCTCGCGTTCGTCTTCGGGAATTGACTCCCATCCGGAGTTGGCAAACTCGATCAGCCTCTCACGAACCTCGTCGCCATAGAGGCCGTCTTTCCAGTCTTCCTTTTTGTTACTCATGATCGACACCCCTCCATTTTATCTCTAGGCATTTTTCGCCGAGAGACTGTTCATGCGTCTCGGTTTTCACGGATGAGGTTAGCACAACCAATATATGTAAATCCCCCCATTTAGGTTATAATATTCGATCCCCGATAACGTCTATACTGTCAGTTTAATATTGAGTATCTTGTGTACAAGGTCATAATATGTTATTGTCTTTGATGGTGGATGAAGCTGTGGCAGCGGATTCGTACGTGCATCGAGTTGCAATTGGCGCGAAAAACAGGTGTTTTCCATATAGATATGAAAACCTCTGTTTTTCATATACTGACTCGCGGTACGATTAGAGTGTCCGACCACACCATGCAGATTACCGCCTACGTCCGCGTCTCGATGACTGCCCATAATGCTACGAGTGAGTCCGACTCGCCGTGGGGTGAGAAGCTCCCGCAGCCGGGGTGGGGCCGCTGTCGACTAACGGTTATGAATGTAAATCTCACTCTCGCTCGCTATCGATCGTACTCGGGTGATCTGCTTCCTCGAAGGCGGTGGTCATCTGATCAGCGAGCTCGCCGGCTTCGATATGCGAGTAGTGCTCGCGAACGACCTCTTCGGAGTTGTCGAGAGCTCGGGCGGCCGCCGCGTGTCCTGAAGTCCGTACAAGCACTTCACCAGCACCGCGGCGAGCGCCATGGGGCATCAGATAGTCGTGGTCGTCACTGAGTTCGATACCTACCTCATCACAGAGCCGCTTGAGGACGTGTCGCCCTGCGCCAGTCGTCATCGACGGTGGTTTGATACCGAACTCGGTGCAAATCTCGATCTGCGAGCGGTCCGTGTGCATCTCCTCGATTTCGGGTTCAGTGTACCCACGGGCGGTTAGCTCATCGGTCAAACACTCCGAGAGCGTCGGGCGATGAAACGAGGGAAACACCGGCCAGTTCTCGCTCGGCGCGTCGAGGATCTTCTCGTATATCTGTAGCGGATGGAGTACCGGCTCGGGGAGCCCCCGATCGTCGAGACGCTGTTTTTTGGCAAACACTGTCGCATAACGGTCTCCGAGGTAGGTGTCCTCCCAGTAGAGCCCTTGGCGACGCTCGTCGTTCCGATCACGGAGGACCTCCGCGCCCCGCACTCCGGAATACGACAGAAGATACACCAACGCGCGGTCGCGGCAGGCTTTGATCGCCGCCTCTCGGTTTTCACCGATCTCATCGATCGCGGTGCTGGCCTGCTCGTCGACGAACGTGGTGAGCTGTTGGCGATCCTTGTCGGACCACGCTTGCTGGTCGCCGCTCGTGTGACCGCCGTCGTCGGGGATGGGCTCGGTGGCGTTGCGGCGCTGGGCGACGTTCTCGGGGAGATGGCCTTCACGAACTCCCCAGCCACAGAACGCCGAGACGTACGCGTAGTACGTGCGTACTGTGCCCGCGGTCCAGCCCTGGCGGGTGAGATAGCGCGCGTACTCGCGGAGGTGGCCTGAATCCAGTTCCTCGAACGTCGTCACGACGTCCTCGTGATCAGCGAGGAAGTCGACGAACCGACCGAGCTCTCGACCCGCATCCTGGCGGTAGTTCCCGCTCTCACCGCGCTGGCCCTTGCCCTTGTCTGTCAGGAAGTCCTCGATGACGGCGTCGATCCGCACCACGCTACGAGCCTCCGTCACGTTTGGTTGCTTGATCGCTAGTCTCAGGCCGAGTAACCGTGGTTCTGGGTCGTCGCATCTGGTGTGCTGTGGCAGAGGGCGGGGTGGTCTGTAAAAGTACTCGTCCTTATTCGATTAAGCACGAGTAACGGGACAGCCCGCTAATTCCGTCAATTACAGCAGCTTCAGGCACTCAATCCTCAACATTTGGTCTCATACACTTCATGCAGGTTTATCATTTTCTGAGCGAAGTTCGTCTACGAAAGCAGCGATGGCTTCATCGATGATACCTCCCTGCAGGCGGCCTTGCCAGAAGTCGATATCCTCTCGATCAAGTGACTGAACCCCCTACGGGACGATTCGGCTCTCATCAGGCACTCCACCATGAAGCCCCCGTCTGGAATGCCGATCAGGCCGTCCAACCAGGATTTTGTCGTGAGCGTCACCGCGATGTACTGCTCGCCGTGAAACGAGCGACCCTCGTGATTCGAGAGGATCAGCCAGGGACGGGCGTCTTCCTCGCCCTTGAACGTCTCGATGACGACTGGGCACTCAGAAGTCGACTAGCTGGATTCGTCATGTACAGCTATCTGCGGAAATTAGATCGCTGATATGAATTCGAGTCTGTATATGACAGGAGAAAGTTACTTGTCTGACTTCAACTAATCATCCGACCCGGTCTCCACCATCGAATCCTCGAATAGCTTGCCGACAATGGCGGGCTCGGCATCGTCGGGAAACAGGTAACTCCCACCGATGAAACAAATGAGGCTCAAAAGCAGCCCCGGAATCACGGGCTCCTGCCACGCCCCGAATGAGATCATACCGAGCGCCTCCAGTCCTACCACAGCACTTCCAGCGGCAATCGCGAGGAATGACCCGACGCTGCTCCCTCCGTCCCAGTAGTGACTCCCGATATAGGGAATGAAGATACCTGCTGCCCGGAACGAGAACGAAAACAACAGCAGATCAATAATCACCGACACGTTGTAGATCGCGACGACAATCGCGATCACGCCGATGACAGCTGTGACAATCTTAGTGAGGCGACCCAGTTTCTCGGGCGAAGCGTCCGGGTTGATATATTCCTCGTAGAAGTCGTTGACCACGATCGTGGAGGCTGCTACAAGATCCGAGTCGGCACTCGACATTGTTGCGGAGACGAGTGCCCCAAAGAGAACTCCGAGCAAGAGGTCAGGTAACACGACCGAAGCAAAGCCTGGTAGGACATAGCGCGAACCGTATTCAGCCACGAAGGGGATCGTGTTGCCCTGCTGTTGGTAGGTCAGCGTCGCGAGACCTAATATCGCGGGAACGAACGCGAACAGTGCGTACGTAATTGCCGCGCCAAACGAACCCCACTTCGCGGCCTTGTCGGATTCCGCGGCGAAGTACCGCTGGATGTACTCCTGACCGACGCTGAAACTGGTAATATAAACTACTGTGAGGCTGATGATCTGTCGCCAACCGATTCCTTGAGTCAGGCTGAATCGCCACGGCTCAAGTTCGGTTGTCATCGTGTTCCATCCACCGACTGCGTTAAGCGCGAACGGGACGGTAAGAACGACTCCCCCAATGACAAATATCCACTGAGCTAGATCAGTCAGCGTTACGCTCCAGAGTCCACCGACGACCGAGTAGCCGACCGCGATAGTCCCCATAAGAATCACCGCGATCTGGTAGTCGATCCCGACGATGATCGAGAGGACGATTCCCGAGGCAACGATCTGTACCGCTGTGAGGCCGATCATCGGCAAAAGGAGGACAAACGCCGTCAGGAGGTGGTTACCTGTCCCATAGCGACGTTTGAAAAACTCGGAGACGGTCGTTGTCAACGTCGACCGCAACCGGGGCGCAATAAACGCCAGCACGATGAACGCAACTGCCATCGTAAGTACATACCAACCGGCTGAGAGTCCCCAGTCATTGAACGACTGCTGGGCGACACCGAGAGAGCTTCCACCGCCAATTTCCGTCGCTGCGACTGTCCCAGCGATGAATATCGGCCCGAGTCGCTTCCCAGCGAGCATGAAGTCTTCATCAGTTTCGACATACCTTGATGCGTAGAGCCCGATTCCGAGTATCATCATGATGTAGAGGGCAACGATTGCGACTACTGTGTTCGACAGTGCCATACCTGCACTGAATTCACGTGGTGCTATTTTTTCTTCCACCTCCCATGGAAGGGGCCAAGACCAACACAGATACGATTGGATATCGTCAGACAAGCAGCTTCTGGGAAGAAACACCTTACTACATACTACCAAGAACACCCACTGACGTCTGCAAATTCAAATTTCGGTGAAGTCAGGCTCGATAGTCGCGCCGGACATTACCATTCCACTCCTCGAACGATCGAAGAACTCGACCGGGACGAGCGCCGGTCAGTTCGCCATCTTCGACGACAACTTGTCCGTTGACTAGAACAAATTGCATCCCAAGAGAGAGTTGCAACGGACTCTCGTACGTCGCGCGCTCGCGTACTTTTCTGGGATCGAAAACAACGAGGTCAGCGACATATCCTTCTTCGACGCGTCCTCGATCCGGCAACCCTAGGATATCGGCTGGGTGACCCGCCATCTTATTCACTGCCCGATCAAGCGGGAGCACTTCACGCTCACGGACATATCGCTCGATGAGGCGCGAGAACGTGCCGATTGCTCGTGGATGAGGCTTGCCGCCGAAGATACCATCTGAGCAGATGGTACCGCGGCTATCGGATAGAAACCGCTCTATGTCCTCCTCAGCCATCACGAAATCGGCCATTGTCACATCGAGTGTTTCGTCTACCAGTAAGTCACACATCGCATCGACTGGCGTCACGTCCCACGTGTCTGCGAGGTCGGCAATTGTCTTGCCTTCGTGATCCCCACTTCTGGTACGGGTGAGCAAGATATTGTCCCATGTTCCTGCTGCACGCGCTAGGTTATCCCACTCTCCTTCTACAGATTCGATATCGGTACGGATCCGGTCGCGCACTAACTCGTCGCAGAGACGATCGAGCATCTGATCGCTATCGCCTGTACGGGCCCATGGTGGAAGAAGTGCAGTAAGCATAGTCGATCCAGCTGTGTAGGGGTATTGATCGAAACTAACCGTCGTCCCGCGTTCAGTTGCCGCGTCAAACGTCGCGACGATCTGCTCGGAGGCACCCCAGTTGGACTCACCACCTACTTTTAGATGTGAGACATGGGGCTGACAGCCAGCCTGCTCACAGATGTCGATGTACCGTTCGATCGAGTCGACCACATGGTCCGTTTCGTTCCAGACGTGCGAAACCATCAATGTGTCATGGTCGGCAAGGACTTCCCCAAGCGCGACGAATTCAGGATCGCGACCATAGGAACTCGGAGGGTAGATCATACCCTTCGACATGGCGAACGCTCCGTTTTCGATGGTCTTGTGCAGGTGGTCGCGCACGTCGGCGAGTTCATCCCCGTTAAGTGCGCGGTCATCAAAGTCGGCAACGTGCGAACGGATGTTGCCGTGGGGAGCGTAATATGCGCAGTTGACGCCGGTCTCAATGGAGTCGAGCGAGTCAAGGAACTCAGCGACCGTGTTCCATTCCCACTCGTCCTTCTGTCCGAGCAATGACTCAACGCGTTTCGCCCACGCGTCCTCGTGACGCTCGGGAACTGGTGCGACGCTAACGCCGTCCTGTCCCATCACCTCAAGCGTGACGCCCTGTGTCAGCTTCTCAGCGGCGTCCGGGTGGTCAAACAGGCGAAGTTCGGAGTGTGCGTGCATATCGACAAAGCCTGGTGCCAAACAGGCCCCTTCAAGATCCACCTGCCGATCCGCGCCTGCGGGAGTGTCATCGATGTGATGGATGCGACCGTCCGCTACTTGGACGTGTGCTTTGAACGGATCGCCGCAACTCCCATCGAGGACAGTTGCATTCAGGAATTCAATTGATTCGGCTACCATAGAAAGTGGACTGGGGTTGACCGAACTAAACCCATATCCTCCCATGGGAGGTAGGGAAGTAAAATACGAAACAGAAGTATGAAAGCTACCGATGACAGAAACGTATACTGAGTCCAATCGGACAGAGGTGCGGATCAATAGCGAGCGACTACGTCGTCGGTTCGACGAGTTCAACGAGATCGCTGCAACCGAAAAAGAGGGAGTGAACCGCCCATCACTCTCGGACGCAAACCGCGAGGCCCGCGACCAGTTGGTTGAGTGGTTTGAGAAAGTTGGCCTCGAAACCACGATAGATGAGATGGGGAATATCTTTGGACGACGAAAGGGCCAGAATAACGACCTCGCACCGGTCCTCGTCGGCTCACACGTCGATAGCCAGTATTTCGGTGGGCGGTTCGACGGTGTCATTGGGGTCCTTGGTGGACTTGAGGTAGTTGAGACGCTTGTTAACGCCGGGATCAAAACAGAGCGGCCGATAGAGGTAGTTTCTTGGAGTAACGAAGAGGGGGTTCGGTTCCAGCCGGATATGCTAGGAAGCGGCGTATTCTGTGACAGGTTCGACTTGGAATACGCCTACGGGCGCTGCGACAAGGATGGAAAAACCTTCGGCGAAGAACTGGAACGCATCAACTACCGTGGTGACGCTCCTTGCGAACCACGTGATCTTCACAGGTACTTCGAACTACACGTGGAACAGGGACCGTACCTCAACGAGGAGGAGATCAGTGTCGGCGTGGTCGAAGGTGTGTACGGTTTTTCGTGGATGAATGTCTCTTTCGAGGGACAGGCTGATCACGCTGGTCCGACGCCAATGCACCTTCGAAACGATACATTAGTAGCGATGAGCAACGTTGTCGAATCGGTTCGGCAGATAACGGCTACCACAGGAACTGACCTAGTGGGGACAGTCGGATCGGTGGATGTCTCACCTAACTCCATTAATGTCATCCCAGAATCAGTTGAGTTCACCATCGACTTCCGATCGTACGATAATGAGACCGTCCAAACAGCTGTTGATCACATCCAGAATGAGATACAATGGGCTGGGGAGCGTGAGGGGGTTGAGTGGGACGTTGAAGAAATAATGCGTGTCGACGCTGAACCGTTCGATGACACTTGCATCGAGACGGTCAAGCGAGCAGCCGAACACACTAATGTAGAGTACATACAGATGGTGAGTGGTGCCGGCCACGACGCCAACTATCTCAACACGATTTGTCCGACGAGCATGGTTTTCGTTCCCAGCGTTGGCGGAGTTAGTCACACTGAGGACGAGTACACAGAATGGGAGGACGTCGTCGCTGGTACCGACGTCTTGCTCCATGCTGTGCTTCAAGAGTCAGACGGGAGATAGCATGTCAAACGAAGCCAAAACCATCATCTCCGGTGGCACCTGCGTTACAACCAGCGGAACGTACGAAGCCGATGTCATAATTGACGGCGAAACAATCGTCGCCCTTGGGGACGGGACAGCATTTGATGCCGACGAACGCATTGATGCGTCGGGTCTGTTAGTGATGCCAGGATTCGTCGATCCACACGTCCATATTGATGATTCGGCCTCAATCGACAGTTATGCGACGGCGACGGCCGCGGCCGCCCTCGGTGGTGTAACTACCATCCTCGATTTCGCATGGCAAACCGAGAATAACGACCTGAAAAACGAGCCTCGTCCATTGATGGAGGGAATCGCTCGAAAGAACGAGAAGGCTAGTGAAATGGGTGCGTACGTCGACTACGGTCTCCATGGTGGTTTAACCGTTGAGGACTCCGACGTTATAGAGGAACTTGGGAGCGCCGTCGAGGCGGGCGTTACCTCGTTCAAGATGTTCACAGCTTATGACTTCGGTGTCTCGAATGGATTCATTCGCCGTGCGCTTGATCGCATTGCCGACCTCGACGCAGTTGGCGTTTTCCACGCTGAGGACGACGACATTTGTCAAGATCTCGTCAGTGAATTCCGTGATCAAGGAAACACGAATCCGACCTGGTACCCCAAATCACGTCCAGATTATGCCGAAGCGATGGCCGTCGACGATATTCTCAGATTGGCCACAGAGACTGGTGCGAAGTACTACGGCGTACATACGTCGTGTCGGAAATCGGCTGAAACCGTCGCTGACTACATCGGAGACGGGAGCCAAGTCCGTGCGGAAACGTGCACCCACTACACCACACTTGACAATTCGGTATATAAACGCCAAGGGAATCTTCCGCTCATTGCACCCCCGATCCGTCGCCCTGATGACGTTGAAGCGGTATTGGAACACCTCCAAGCAGGCGTATTGAGCGTGGTATCGACTGATCACGCTCCGCATTACCGAGAAGACAAACAGACGGAGTGGTGGAACAGTCCGTATGGTGCCGGGAGTCTCCAAGTAAGCGTGCCGATTTTTCACGATACCGCCGTGAAAGAAGGGGACTTTTCTCATCAGGATCTAGTCAAACTGATGAGCGCGAATCCAGCACGAACGTTCGGTATGTCTGAAAAAGGATCGTTGAATCCCGGTACTGATGCCGATGTCGTCCTGTTCAACCCTAGTGAATCTTGTATTATTACCGAGCAGAACGACGCCTCAAAGCAGGATTTCTCTCTGTACGAGGGGCGAGAGGTGACTGGACGAGTCGAAAAGACATTCGTGCGAGGCGAGATGATCGTTGATGACGGGGAACTTGTCGGAACTGCTGATCACGGTGTATTTGTTGAACGCGAGTGTCCAGACTGGTCGAGATGACGAGTTCCCGGACACCTGTAAGTCATTCTAATCATCTCGTCCTGTACCCATTTAACGTAGGATTCTGCACCACCGCTAGACCGCTCTTATCAACGATCTTCTCCAGTCGTTGATCCCGTCGAAACTCCATTTCATGGACGTGTTAACTGCTTCGCCGTCCACATTCCTCGCCACGCCGAGTGGGAGTTTCAATTGTTGAGATCACCTCTTATTACCTGGTTTCTCTTCATTGGCAGGCACCTTTGAGTAGACGATCGAAGTGGTTGCTGTTATCTTCGGCTAAGATGGCTAGGCCCACCAGTTCTTCACAAACGCTTTACTGTCGATGATGACTGGTGTGACATATTTCAGAAGAACTACTCCTAGAATAATACCAGGAACGCTGTTGCCAATCATCCATCCAAGCCAAACAACAGGGAAGGCTTCAGCAGTAATGAGACCGAATGCAAGCAATACGCTGGTTCCCCAGAGAGATCCGAGGAGGTTTGCAAGGAGAACGCCGATACCGATAAATAGAATCCAATCACGACGCTCGCGCAACGCGGGATGACCATTGAATTGCTTCAGAGCAACTGCGGCGAGCGCAGTCTGTACAAGGTTACCAGGGATATAGGCGATTGAGACCGGTATTGGCGCGGATCCACTGATAGTGTTTGATATCACCGGAAACAGGGTTCCAGCAATAATCCCCCATGCACCGAACCAAACGGCTCCGACCGACTGTATAGCCTGTCCCGGCCAGAACGCTGATGTGAATCCGATCGGGACAGCCAAACTACCGAACGTTCCGACAACGATACCAATACCAATGAAAAGGGCCGTCATAATGACATGCACAGGCCCTGATTCTCGACTTTCGCCTTCCTGTACCTCCCACACGCTCTTACCAGCAGGCTCTGACCTACTGGATTCGTCCGAAGCAGCCTCTGTTTTAGTTGCCATGGTATCAACCCATATGGTAATAGATAACGATCCAGAGTATGTTATTAAAGGCACGGCCTCTTATGGGAGGGGTGGTGAGGAGTACGCGGGTGAAGTGCTGGCACTACCTGTTGCTTCCGCGTTCCGATTTCTACGCCGCTGCCTGAGCCACGTGATCTTCCTCTCGCGGCGGGAGCGACCGTGGTGAAGCCTCCCCTAACACCTGCTCGAAACTGAACGAACCGTGGCGGTGAGCGAAGCTCTCCGCCGGTTCGCCGTTCGCAAACGTCGACATCGAATCCCGTAGCGCCAACAACGACGTACGCGCGCGTGCCCCACGGCACCGCGCGTACGGAACACCGAGGCCGTACTTCAGTCGCCAATTGCCGCCTTCTATCGCGTTCGTACTCACTGGTCCGGTGAATTCCTCCGCCTCGTCGTTCCAGAACGCTGGATACTCTTCCCTGAGCGTTGCCACTATCTCCTCGTAGGCAACTTCGTACTCGTCTTCGAGGTACTCCCGTAGCTCGTCCACCTTGCCAGCCTCATGCAGTTCGGACACGCGCTCGTCGCCGCGAGCGCGTGTCCTGAGCGTGTGGACGAGACACTTCACCCGATCCGGTAAGATGTCGTTGTAGGAGTCATGATCGTCGGTCAGCCAGTAGTTCACACCACGAAGTGGAAAGACAAGCGCGAGCGCCAGCGCTCGCGCGAAGGCTGTGTTCCGGCACTGGAGTCCAGCGAAACAGCCGATCTGTGGCAGATACGAGCTTCCGACGGTGAATGCCTCCGGCCATTTCTTCGCCTGTTTCCCGTCCTGTTTGCGTCGCATATTCTCTTCGTAGAGGTCTTGCTTCGCGCCTTTCTTCGTTGGGTAGGTCTCGTCGGCGACACCGACGAGACCGTCGATGTTCTCAGCAGCGAGTTCATCGGCGAACTCGATTTTGAGGTCTTCGACCGTGCTGACGCCGAACAGTAGCGAGAGGAAGTTCATCGAGACGGTCGAGTCGGCGATCTTGACGCCATGGCGGTCGGCGACTTCGTCGCCGAACCGCTCGGCGTAGGTCTGGACCGTATCGCGGTCAACTTGGAGGCCGTACTGGTTCTGGAGAATCCGTTCGCATGCGTGGAACGGATTCTCCGCGGCATGAAACAAGCAGAGATCAACGACTGGTTTGGCGTAGTCGCAGTCTTCGTAGAACCACTCCGAGCTATCGCCATCGTAGGAGTGGCGGCACTGAGAGCACTGATAGCGCTGAATCTCGACGGTAACTTCCTCAAAGCCATCCTCAGTGATGAGGATGGCAAAGAGCCGGTCCGTTCGGTAGCCGTTCTTCCAGACGGTGGTTTCACCGCACTTGGGGCAGGGCCGCGGGTCTCCGACCCGCTGGCCCTGAAACCCGCGAAACCACGACTGAAACGCACGAATCAGACTGAGTGGAACGAGGCTGTTCAGCGTCTTTTCTTCCGTTTCGTGCATGAACAGCGAGTAGGGGCGGCCAGTATTTCACTCCCGTTGCAGACACCGCCCTTATGGGAGGTGGCATTCAGGTCAAGACGTAATTTCAGTAGTTCACAGCTCGATTAAATTCGCAGAGGGAAAGTAGAAGGTCACACTTGGCGCTGGTAGTTAAGCGAATACGGTAGGGATTAAGGTAAGCAGACTAATCGCCGTACTGCGAAAGGATCCGCCAAACTGGCTTCGTCAGTAATGCCGAGAGCGAAGACGAACCACGTCCTCGATCTCGGATCAAGCCGGGGCATCTCTGTTTCAGTTGGCGGTCTAAGAATCTTCGCAGTTATTGCGTGAGTACAGCAGGAAATTTTCCCGATTTCGGCCCCTACCCCGACGCCGTCAGCGGATTCAATGGAACCATAGTCCTCAAAGCAGGCCAGATGACGCAGTCAGACCAAGCATCTTCTTCATCTCACCCTCCCATAGGAGGTCGCTTGTTTATCCGGTTCGATACGTAGAAGAGTGGCATGGGTGGTATGACCACTTACCCCATACGGCGGTGGCAATAATGAGTACAGAGACAGAGCAACATCAGCGGAAGACGCTGTTCGGGTATGTACCTGCCGAATCTTGGGTCTACACATTTCACCCCTTGACCCGGTTCGTCGTAATGGTGGTGTTCGCGATTTTACCACTCGCGGTTCTTACAACCGAAGTGAATATGGCCTTAGTAGGCCTCTGGATCGTCATAATCCTGACGGCGAATGTCAACATCGGTCGGTTGCGGTTCTTCATGCCGCTGTTAGTGACGATGTTTATTTTCATGCTTGGAACGTATCTCCTTTTCCCTGGTGACACGAGTGGATTGGTCGCGTTTCGCTGGGGACCGGTGGTCGGATATTTCGAGCCTCTAATGTTTTCTTTTGCTAACTACTGGCGAATCATCGCCCTCGTATTCGCAGCCATTTTCTATGCAACGACCAATCGTGAGCGCGATATCATCGTCGCGCTCCGTCAGCTCAAACTTTCGTTCGGTGTGGTGTACGTTCTCTCGCTCGCGTTTCGGTCTGCTGGCCTTTTTCTTGACGACCTCTCGACCATTCGTGAGGCTGAGCATGCGAAAGGTCTCAAAACCAGCGGGATGTCCATAACTAACCGAATCAAGCACTACGTGATGTACATAGTCCCACTGTTCACGCTGGCGATCCGACGTATCACTGATATCGAAGACGCGCTGTTCGCTCGTGGGTACCACGAGTTCGACTTCTCGGTTGTGGAGCGAGAGCGCCCTAACTATCTCGCGCGGATGTATACCCTCGGTGTTCAGGACTACGTGGTTATCGTTGGCATCTTTGTTCTTTCAGCATGCGTGTTCTATCTCTCATTTTTCAGAGGGTGGTTTCAGTACGATGAGGGTATTGTATACGATCTCTTGCGGAACGCGGTAGTGAGCACATAACCATGACTGACAACGCAATCACAATCGACAATCTAAGGTGGACGTACCTGAACGCCGAGGAACCTGCCCTCTCTGGGATCAACCTCACCGTTGACGAGGGACAAGTATTTGGGATCGTCGGGCCGAACGAGAACGGGAAAACGACGCTCCTGAAGGCAATAAGCGGAATGATACCACGCTCGACGGATGGGATCATGGAAGGAACAGTTGAGTTATACGGGACGCCCGTTGAGAACCACGGCGAGCGTGAGCTTGCCTCGACGGTCGGGTTCGTCTTCTCCGATCCCGAACTCCAGTTCACCATGATGAACGTTCTCGATGAGATCGTATTCGGGCTCGAAAATCTTCGACTCGATCCCGAAGAAATCCACGAACGCATCGAGTGGGCCGCTGGGAAAGTCGGCGTTGAAGGACTTCTTGACAAATCACCGCTAGATCTATCCGGGGGCCAGAAACAGCGAGTTGCTTTGGCTTCCGTCATCGCGATGGAACCGGATGTCTTCGTTTTCGACGAACCTACAAACATGCTCGACCCGCACGGAAAGGCACAGGTATTCGAGATTATCGAGGATCTCATCGATGAGAATAAAACCGTCGTCATCGCCGAACACGATCTTGAACATCTCGCTCCACTCGCGGATGATCTCGCATATCTTGAGAACGGCGAAATAACGAAGCGTGCTCCCCCGCACCGCTTCTTTGAATTGCTTGACGATGAGGAAATTCATGGTCTGTTCGCCCCTGAAGTAACGATGTTCGCTAGGGGGCTGGAGCCAGACCTCGACAGTACCGAGAACCTTCCACTCAATATCGAGAACTGTCTCGAATTTTGCAAGGAGTATACGACGGAGGGAACAGTATGGCGCCACTGATCCGTACCCGGAATTTGCACCTGACATATCCGGACGGCACAAAAGCGCTTGATGGCATCGATATCGAACTGTTCGAAGGTGAAATCATCGGCCTTATTGGACAGAATGGGTCTGGAAAGAGCACGCTTTCTAAATGTCTCAATGCGACGCTCGAACCCTCGAAGGGAACGGTCGAAATCGATGGAACGGCCACGACAGACGAGCAGAATTCGGGGGACATCGTCGAGAAGGTGGGGTACGTCTTCCAGAACCCCGACCACCAACTGTTCAACCGAACCGTTTGGGACGAGATCGCCTATGGCCCGCGCAATCTTGACATGGAGGAAGAGAAGGTTGAAGAGAGAGTACGCGAGGCGGCTGAGGTAGCTGGCGTTCATGAGCAACGGTTCGAGGAACACCCTAACTTGCTCACAAAAGGACTTAGACAGCGGGTCGCCATTGCCTCAATTTTGTCGATGAAGCCCGACACTATCATTGTTGACGAGCCGACCACCGGTCAGGATGCACGGCAGAGTCTTGAGATTATGAACTTCCTCCAGCAACTCCAGTCAGAGGAAGATCGGACCATCATCATCGTTACACACATTATACCTATCGTTCAGCAGTACTGTGATCGGGTTATCTGCCTCCGGAATGGGAAAAAATTGCTTGAAGACGAGCCGAAGGTAGTCTTCAACCAACCAGAGGAACTGGCGAAATCCGCCGTCCAGCCCTCGCAGATTGCCCGACTAAGCCATTCGTTGTCTGGAGAGTTCCCGGACGTAGAAACGCCCTATCTGACCCCAGACGAGGCGATTGAGGACTTTGGGAGCAAGTATGGTCGCTGACGTCGCGAATCCCAGCGACGAAGCCTCAGCCGACGGTGCACGGATCCTTGTAGTGAACCCAAATACGTCGACAGAGATGACCGAACGAATCGCCGAAACTGCCGACCGAGCTGCCGGACCACAGACAGAAATCATCACCGACTGTCCGGACCGTGGCCCGGAGTCATTGGAGTCATTTTACGAGTACCACCTCGCAACAGGGGGACTTCTCGAAACTGTCGCAGAGTATCAAGGTGACGTCGACGGAGTTGTTGTTGGCTGTTTCGGCGACCCAGGCCTGTATCCGCTGAAGGAGGTTCTCAACGTCCCGGTTGTCGGCGTCGCGGAAGCATCGATGGGGATAGCAACCGTGCTCGGACACCGATTTTCGATTCTTGTTGCCCTCAAACGAGCGGTACCGATGATGGAGAACCTCGTCCGGCAGTACGGCCTAAACCAGCGGCTGGCAACCGTCGAGGCAACTGGCTTGTCGGTACTCGATCTTGAGCGGGATCCCGAACAGACACTGGTGGAACTCACTGCAGCCGGCGAACGTGCCACAGACTCAGGGGCTGAAGTGTTTGTCCTTGGTTGTTCAGGGATGTCTGGTTACGAGGAGGAACTGGCTAACAGACTCGGTGCGCCCGTCATCGATCCCATAGCGAATGCCGTCGTGACCGCTGAGATGGTCCACAGACAGGGACTCACGCAAAACAAGACAGGACTCTGGGGCACACCACCAACGAAAGAAATCCGCGGCGATCTTCTGGGAGACTCGTTCGCTTCGGAATAACGGCGATCACCTCGCAGGAGTATTAAATTCAACATGATACTATCGATTAAAATTTCGTTGCACTGATTGACTGGCCACATCGCTGGCTTCCAGGATTCAATGGCGGTCGTTAGAACGCCTCCGACCAATAGTGCGCCAGTGCGTATCCGCCAACGATCCGGTAACGAACCTCAAACCATACCCCTGTTGCTGAAAGCCTTTTCTCCACTGGAGTGCATTGTACGATAGCATATGACATCTGCCGAATCGAACGAGATGCTCCGCTTAACACTCAAGCTGTGGCAT
Source organism: Halococcus sp. PRR34 (assembly GCF_028617175.1). Lineage (NCBI taxonomy): Archaea > Methanobacteriati > Methanobacteriota > Halobacteria > Halobacteriales > Halococcaceae > Halococcus > Halococcus sp. PRR34. Next base: position 23,442 of record NZ_JAQJDA010000010.1, read on the forward strand.
CCGAATTGCTGGACCATCGAGGTCACGGAGCGAACTGACGCAGGACTCCTTGGGCATGGTGCGTACACTGCCGACACAGGCGTCGCAAACGGACGATTCACGGTATACGCTGATGATGAGAAGAGCGTTGACAATCTCATCACCGCAACGCGCGCATCGTCGCTAACGGGCTCCGTTGAGGAGATCCGTCAGTCATTCGGGTCGCAGTCTAGCTCTGCTACAGCACCAGGTAACACGGTCCGGGAAGTGTTTGTGGAATACGACGCAAAGAATAGTATCGACGAAGCATTTGTCTCGCGTGGCTTCATCTACGACGGCCCGACGAACATTAGCGATGGATATGAAGAATGGTCGTTAATCACACATCATAATCGAGAAACCGTCCAAGAACTGCTTACCGACGTTCGTCAGGAAAACGATGCCGAGATTGAGGTGACTCGGGTCACACAATCTCACCGTACGAATGATGCCGATACTGCTTTGACGAGTGTATTATCGGAGCGACAACGTGAGATGTTTGAGTTCGCACGAGAGAATGGTTATTATCAGTGGCCACGTGCGGTATCGGCACGCGAACTTGCTTCAGAGCTAGATATTACGAAAACAACATTTCTAGAACACCTGCGGAAGGCTGAGGCGAAGCTGCTTAGTGACATTTAACAAGTTGAGTTACTCTTCCTTCCCTTTTATGGAAGGGGGCAGCTATTCCCCGATGCAACTCTTCACTTGAGTCATCGACATGGAGCACGTCACCACGCTCGAGTGTACGTTGTGTGGCACCGAGTACGACCCCGACCAGATCATCTACACCTGTCCCGAGCACGAGGGCGTCAAGGGCATCCTCGAAGTGAAGTACGACTACGACGTCATCCACGACAACTTCGACGCCGATCTCGACGGCAACATCCGGAGTCAGTGGAAGTACAAACCGTTCCTGCCGGTCCACGACGACGCGGAAGTCGTCACGCTCGAAGAGGGTGGATCGAGTCTGCTCGATGCACCAAACCTCAGCGAGGAGCTCGGCGTTACTACACTCATCAAGGACGACGGTCGGAACCCGACGGGCTGTTTTAAGGATCGAGCGAGCTCGGTCTCGGTCACGAAGGCCAAAAACGACGGTCGCGACATCGTGATCTGCGCGTCCACTGGGAACGCCGCCGCCTCGCTCTCCGGGTACGCTGCCCGTGGCGGGCTCGACTGTCGCATCTTCGTGCCGGGCGACGCGCCCGAAGGCAAGCTCGCCCAGCCGCTCGTCTACGGCGCGGACGTCCTCGCCGTCAACGGGAGCTACGACGAAGCCTACGACCTCTCGATGGAAGCTACCGAGAAGTACGGGTGGTACAACCGCAACGCCGCAGTCAACCCCTTCCAGGTCGAGGGCAAGCGCACGGTGGGCCTCGAACTCGCCGAGCAGTCGGCCGTCCGCGGCGAGGTCCCCGACTGGTTCGTGTTCTCGATGGGCGACGGCTGCACGATCGCGGGCGCGTGGAAGGGGTTCCGGGAGTTCTATGACCTCGATTACGTCGAGGACACCCCGAAGATGCTCGGCGTCCAGGCCGAGGGTGCGAGCGCGATCCACGACGCGTTCCACGAGCACGACGACATCGACGAGATCGCCGACACGCTCGCCGACTCGATCGCGGTCGGCCGGCCCCGCAACACGATCAAGGCCTGCCGCGCGCTCGAAGAGAGTGGCGGGACGTCTCTCCTCGTTTCCGACGACGACATCCTCGCCGGCGAGAAACTGCTCGGCTCGACCGAAGGGATCTATGCCGAACCCGCAGGTGCAACCCCCGTCGCTGGTGTGAAGGAAGCGCGCGAGCGCGGGATCATCGCGGACGACGAGACGGTCGTGATCTGTACGACCGGCTTCGGGCTGAAAGACACCGAGAGCGCGAAACAGGCCACCGGCGACGCCTATCGCGTCGACCCGCGGATCGAGGAAGTCAACGATCTCTACGGCGAGGCCCAGCCCGCCGCGGCCGACGACTGACGACCAGATCTCAGGTCGATCACCTATTGGAGAGTTTTGCTCTACCTCGAAATTGGCTTTGAAACTCTCAGCGTGTCATAGAAAGAGTCGCATGGTGTTCGGTCATGGACCGCGAAGCCTGCTACCGCCGGTTCTGAATAGCGGAAATATTGTTCCCGCATCAGAGTGGTCACCGGTATTGGTTGATGAGTTCGCGGATGTCGTCAGAGTCTACATAGAAGCCTTGGAGCCGAGTGGTTCTGTCTGCTTCTTTCAGTAGCATGTCTCCGTCTCCACCAAGTTCCTCTGCTCCACCTTCGTCGATTAGGATTCGAGAGTCAGACTGCTTTGGAAGCCGGAAAGCTACCCGAGTGTCAAGATTAGCACGGAGGTCCGTGTCGATAGCTTCGTGTGAAGGTCGCTGGGTAGAGATGACGAGATGGATACCCTGTGCCCGTGCGATTTGGGCGATGCGGCGCACGTTGTCCTCGGTATCGTCAGCGTCTTCTCCAAGTTGCTGGAGTAGGTCGCTGTATTCATCGATGATGACGACGATCGGCTTCATCTGGTCATCCGGGTTCTGCTCGTTGTACTCCCCAATGTCACGGCAGACGCTTTCCCGCAGCAGTTGTTTTCTACGCGGGATTTCGTCTTCGACTAGCCACTCGAATAGGTTGGCAGCGTCTTCGGCGTCAGTGATCACTTCGCCGTTAGAAAGGTTCGGCAGGGTATCGAAGAAGATGAAGTCGGTCTCCTTCGGGTCAACCAAGGCGAACTCGACGTTGTCTTCGCCTTTCTGCTCCAGGAAGTTCATAATCAGGGAGTACAGGAACACGGTCTTCCCGCTGCCTGTTGCTCCGCCGACCAGCATGTGCGGTGCTTCAGAGAGGTCAGAACGGTAGACATCGCCGTCTGGTGTGACGCCTGCTAGGAAGGGTAGTGAAGCTGTCTCGATCTCGTCGGACGGCTTGTACCGGTCTCTGTAGTCGCGTTGAGGTACCACAACGTTGTTTTCCCGGGGAACGTCCAGAGCTACGTACTCTGTTCCAGGCAGTCGCTGGACGATCGGTTCTTTCTCGAACGCCATTTCCCGGGCGATGTCCTCTGTCCGTTGCTCCAGGGAACTCTGTTTCTCGCCTGGTGCTAGACGGATCTTGAAACGGACCACGTTTGGTCCGACCTCGATATCGTCGGGGGCGATGTTTCGGATGTTGATCTTGAACTCGTTGAGAACCCGTTTCAGAGTTTCTACCAAGTCGGTGTATTCTCCGGGATCGCCGAATCGGTCAGCAGATTCGGTGTTGACGTCTGTCTTTTCGTCGTCGCTGACGGTGTCTTCCCCGCGGGTTTCCTCCTCGTCGGCTGCCACCTCAGTTTCGTCGACTTCGTCCGTTTCCTCTTCTGCGACAGCTTCCTCTTCGGGATCCTCCTCGGGCCGCTGATCTCCCCGGTCTTCGATGCCGCTGACGATTAGCCGCTTGATTGACTGGCGGGGAAGCTTGTCGACTCTGATTGACTGGGCGTTCGGAGTTACGCCGTCGACCCGTTCGTCCGACGTGGCTTCGCTGGTGACTTCAACCGATACGATCCTCGGGTTGATCTCGATTTGGGCATCCCCGTTGAATACGTCGTTAATCCGGTCTGCCCACTCCTGCTTACCCTCCATCCCTTCTGCGGAGGTCAACTCGTAGTACAGCTGTTCGCGGAGAGCCTCTTTCCGGGGCGACGTGGTGAGATTTTTGTCACCGGTGAACAGGCCGCGGATTGTGTCTGTCGTCTCAAAGACTTGGTCGACGGCGTTTCCTTCCACGACCTTGGTGCCGTCTTCGTCTTTGACGGTGTAGGCGCCGCTGGTTTCTTCCAGAGTCTTGATTTCGATGATGTCGAGGATAAGGCCGCCATCATCGTCGAACTGGACAGTAAGGATGTCGGCCCGGCTCTCGCTGTCTCCCAAATTCAGCCATTCCCGGGTGCGTGGGTTGTCGATGGAGAAGATCAGCTTAGGGTCGGCTAGCGTCTGCTGCAGCCACTGGACGGCGATAATCGAGCCAAGCAAGCCCTTTGTGTTTCTGGATTTTCCGCTGCCTAGGGTTTCCCGGGTGATGAGGCGGAGAAGGCCGCTTTGCTGCAGGTCAGCGATTCTCTCCGCGATATCCTCCAAGTCGGTGTCGTCAGGCGCGAGACGGTATTCGGTGATGATGCGGCGGAGGACTCGTCGGAAGTAGTCGATATCCTCTGAGTACGTGGCGAAGTCGCGTTCGCCGCGTCGTTCTCTGGAGATCAAGTTGTCCTTCCAGAACGGGTTGCCGTTCATCGGCGGTGAGGAGATCGAGACCCAGATCGCGGAGTCGAGGAGTTCGTCGATAGTCTCCTTTTCGACGTTGAGTTCATTGACCTCGGCATTGTGGATAGCCTGCCGCTGATTATACAGCTGGTTGATCAGGTCCTGGTACTCGGAGAAGAGGACGCCTTCCTTCGACGGCGAGATGTTGATCTTGTCCTCAAGCAGATCGTAGTCGAACTCTTTCGGGACGTATAGCGGGTGGATTGTGGTCTCGGCATCACGCTCAAAGGTCTGGATGCTGAAGTCGCTCTGGTCGTTAATCAGGATGAAGTGCTGTGGGTCGCCTTTCAGGCCCTCGGCGTATGAGTCGTAGCTGGGGTATTCGGTTGTAACAATCTCGAACTCCCCAGAGTCGTTGTCCGGGCCGAACAGGTTGGTGATGTCCTCGGAGACGCTGGGTGAGGCAGTGCCGTTGAGGACAGGTTTCTCTTCGTCCTCGATGAAGGCGAACTCCACTGTCGCGCCTTGGATTTCTTCTTTCTCCGCCAGATCAGCGATATCAGAGAGGAGGTCCACAGGATCTAGGGGATCGATGACGCTAATCTTGAGGTGGCGTCGGGACGGTGGGTATGCTGACGTGAATTTGTCGAGGACGTAGTCGTAGAACTTGGAGTTCGTGCCTTCTGCAGCATTCTCGATTCGGGTGTAGACTGGCAGCCTGTCGAGCTCCGCGGATTGTACGAGGTAGGTCTCATCCGCCAGTCGGTAGTTCCCGCCGACGTGGATGCTGCGGAGGACGTGTGGCTGTTCTTCGACGCTGTTGACGAGGAAGTTGCGTTCTTCCTCGGTCAGCGACTCTTTTTCGTCCTTCATCTCCCGCGCCAGTTCGGAGTACTTCCAGAGGTGGAGCGGGTGGAGTGGAGAGAGGACGAGTTCTCTGTCGTCTTCGTATTCGAGGATGATAGTGTCAAATAGGAGGAAGTCGGAGAGGAGTTTGGAGGAGCCTTCGGAGCTGACGTCCTGAATCTCTCGGTATTTTTTGTCCAGTTTGTCCTGGACTTCGCGGTATGCCTCTATGTAGTCTTCTGCGGATTCAAGCAGGCCTTCGTCTCCGAGAAGCCGGATGAGCGGTGCGGATAGTAGTCCTGGTAGGGCGTCGACGAGTTCGCTGCGGGCTGTTACGTATCGGTCGATGGATTCAACTAAGTCCTCGAACTTGCCGCTGTTCTCAGCCACTCTACGGAGTTTTTCGAAGCTGCTGTCTTCGCCTCGTGGCTGGAACTTCTCGGTTCTCAGGGCTTGGAAGTTCTTGATCGCACTCTGCCTGTCCTCTGGGTTGTGGATGATACCACCGAAGGAGTCCTCGGTGACGAAGTGCTCAATGAAGTAGTAGAGGTCGTCGTTGACGTCGAAGGCCAACTGCTCATCCCCGGTGAACTCCATGTCGACCCGGTTTTCTTCTTCCTCTACGGCTTCTCGGTACTTGTCATCGAACTCTTCTGAAAGCCGTTCCAGTTCTTCGTCGTTGTCGTCGAAGACTGCTTCCACACTAGCGGATTCGACGTCTCTCCGGGTGCTGGTGGTTGAACGTCGTTGGCTGGACTGGCCGGAGGTGGAGAATATCTCGTTGACCTCGTTGTACGTCAGGTCGGCGAGGATCTCCGAGTCACCTGTTCGTTCGAACCGTCGAAGCTTGGCTACGGATTGTTCCCGTTCTTCCCTTTCGCTGTCGTCGACTTTGGTGACGCTGTTAGTGAGGCGGCGTCGATCCCTATTCGACATGTGGGAGACCCGCAGTACGAGGTCCAGGTTGTCGGAAAGCCTGCCAGGGATTTCGTCGGGGTTGTTGAGCCCCGGATCGTTGAATAGCCGCAGTCTGTAGAGTTCGGTTCCGAGGGCGTCGAGTGAAGCTTGTTCTGATTCTTTGAGCGTCGAGGTTGCGTAGTCAGCTACTGCAGGAATTTCGAACCTGTCGTAGAGGTCAGATCCAAGGGTTTCCCAGATAGCTTGGGCTGGAGGACTGTCGGCGAACTGTTTCTGGGCCTGCATCTGGTCGGTGATTTCTCGCGTGATTTCTGCCAGAGGCAAGTCGACCATGCCCTCGAAATCTTTCATCGAGTTCAGGCGGGCGTGGTCTCCCCGAACCAGGATCACCAGTTTCTCTGGTCCGATGCGTCCGTCCCATTCGAATCCGGTGTCGGTGCCATTCCGCCAGTTGACGGCGACACTAACTTTGTCCGTGAGTCTGACGGAGGAGTCCTCTGTCCGTGACTGGAGATCGTCGATTTCTGCTTCATCGATGCTGACTATTGCGAGGCCGACATCGTACCGTGTGTTACTGCAGAGGATATCGACGAACTCCTCAGCGTCGAACCGGGGCGGCGATTCGATGATTACTCCGATGTTTTCCTCGGTCAGTTGGTCGACTGTCTCGTTGGCGATTGCTTTGCCGATCAGATCCTCGTTGCTCTCGTATGAGCTGTCTTGTGTCTGTGTGGTTTCGCTCATATTTCCTCCTCGGGGACAGAGACAATGGTGACGCCGTCCGCGTATTCCTCGGCGTATCCAAGGCTGGATACTGCTTCTTTGAAGCCCTCGTAGTTCTGGTTGTTCAGCGGATCACTTTCGGATGCGCTGGCACCGAGGCGGATGTCCCACTCCGCTAGGTGGCTGCGGTCCTGTTCAGTTCCGCCTACGATGATCCCGTATCGTTCCCGGAGTTCTTCTGAGAGATCTTGGAGGGACATGCTCGTGCCTGGTTCGATTACGGAGAGTAGGATGGGTTCCAGCATCTCGGGGTCAGGCCGATACCTGCGTTTGTTCGCCCGGTTTCCTCGTGGTTTGAGGATCCCGGCACGCCAGGCGAAGGTCTGGGCTGTGGACTGCGGTGTGTACGTGTCAAACCGGTTCGAGAAGTCGTGGATAACGTTGCTGACAGCGTCCACCAGCCTGTGGAAGGTGGTATCCTGCTTGGGATCTCGTGAGGCCCGGAATACCTGCTCGAATTTTTCGTAGTCCTGCTCGATCTTGTCCTCCTTATTCCGGTTCAGTTCCAGGAAATTGTGGTTCTCAATCTCTCGGAAGACGTCTTCCTCGCTGTAATCTTTGTAGCCCCGCAAGTCGAGGACGTGCTTGACGCCGAGCCGGGTGGCTAACTGAATCTCTGACCCGACGACGCGGAATGATTCGAGGCTGGCGTCGGCTACCGGGTTGTTTCTGTTCCCGGTGTAGTTCAGCACGATTGGGACGGGTTCGTCTTTGTCCCCGTCTTGCCGAATCTCATTGTGCCGGTTGGCCATGTAGACGTAGAGCAGGAATCCGCCGAATTTAATGGTGCGGCGAAGGTCACGGGCGTAGTTCAGGTCGTAGTCGCTGTTGGAGTCTTTCAGGTGCTTCGACAGGGTTTCGAAGCCTTCAACGAACTCCTCCGCAATCTTCCCGTCCCCGAATGCGTCTCCGAGGACAGGTTCTTCCCAAGGTGAGACCGTGACGTTGCCTTTCTCTCCATCTTTGGCGAGTGGCCGGAAGAGGAGAGAGATAGCGTCGTGGTGGTCCTGAAGTTGGTCGGTCAGCTTCTGGTTGATGTCGCTGTCAGATTCGTCCAGTACGGTGTAGATGAACCGGGAAGGTGTTACACCGATTCGGCGGTAGGCGACGAACCAGTCGCTCATAGAGGTCATTGCAGAGTGCCGTGGACTACTTGCGTAGAGGGCGTTGTCGTTGTCCAAGACCTTCCGCATCCTGTACCGAAGATTGTCCATTTGTTCGTCACTAAGATCGCGGGACGACTCGAACAAGCCGTGGTATTTCTCGCCCAAGTCGCTGGAGGGGGTTTTCCCGGGTTTCTCGACGAATTTGAACAGACCCTCCGACTGGTGAGTGGATCCCAGGATGTTACTGAAGACGACCTGGGAGAGATGCACCGGTTTTAGAGAGGCGGAGGTTGCTTTGAATCCGAATGCGGCTTTCGATGCGTCGGAGTTTGCATCGTTAAGTCTCATTGGCATCGGTGTTCACCTCCGCTCCATCTGGTACCGGTCATCGTTGACTGTCAGGATTTCGAGTTCGCCAGTTTCCGTGTCCATTATGTGGACGGTGCCGTAGTCTTCATCGTGGCTTTCCCTGTACTCGATTTCCTCCATAAACTCGAGCAACTGCTGTTCTTCTTCCCTCCCACGTAGGATATAAGGTATGTTGCCATTCAGGGCACCGAGTGTCTCTGATAGGTCTGGATCAATCCGAAGTCTGACTGTCGAGTCACGTCCTTCGTATTCGAGAACGTGGTGGTCGTGATTGTAGTCCATTGCATCGCTGATTTCTGGATGGAGCTGCGGGACTCGGCGATTCAACTCGCGCTTGGGAATTTCTGTCCGGGAGATAAGGGATAGAGAGCTTTTAGATCGATAATTGTGGGAGAGCCAGACTCGGAGGTCGGACCCTTTGGAAGAATCCGGCATGAAATAGCTGTTAATCATCTCTATAACGTCTTCTTTCACGCTTTCGTCCGAACGGTCCCTGTTCCGCTGGTTATGGAAGGAGTAGTTGGTCTCGTGATAGAGGTCGCGAGCGTCGTAGTCTTTGATGGCTACGTCCTCAAAGTAGAACTTACGTTTCTTCTCGATGAAGCGTTGGTCGACTTCTTCCTCTGAGTCTTCTTCGTCTCTCCGTGAAACCTCTTCTTCAGCGTCAGCCCAAAGTTTGCTGTCGATGAATGGATGAGTGAGATCGCGGGGATGGAAATATTCGTTCAGGAGGGTGAAGATCTTCCCGCTGCCACTGAAGGCGAGGTTGTAGTATTTCAGATCTTCGTCAAAGTCGGTAATGCTCTCTCCTTTGGCTCCGGTAATACAGTAGGCAAGAAAGTTCAGGAGGTCACGAACGGTGACGTGGGCGTCCAGATGGCCAACGGACTGTAGGAGCCGGATAATATTTTCTCGGACACGATCATTCCTCATCTTGTCCATGTTATAGGCGATGTGTCCGTCGATGTCGTCGCCGTTGTTCTCTTTGAGGAACTTGTTCGAAGTCAGGTTCTCGATAGCCTGGCCGATGACCTTTCGCGTGAGAATGTTCCTGTTGTTGAGGTCGATGACGACGATAGAGTCGAAGTCAGCGTTGTCAGCCTGTCCTTCGTCATAGATGATCTGATTCTGGAACTGGCTTCGAACTTTTTCTAGGAAGGGATAGTCGTCGGCGTGCTGGGTGGTCATCTCGTAAAGAGGGCCGTCGTTGATAGCGAGAATACCAGGCCGGCCGTCGTCGAGGGCGTTTTTCCATTTGTCGAGTAGAACAGTGTAGTCGTCGTACTCGGAGGCGTCGGAGAGATAGAAATAGTCCGGCTCCGGGTAATCGGGCTTCATCTGCAGGATGTACTGTGTTTTTCCGTCTCCAGGGTTCCCGGTGAGAACGACCTGTTTCCCGTCTTCCAGTGCGTCCTGCAGGTATTCCTCACCGTCCAGACGGGTTGTTATGTGTATCTCTCTGCGTTGCTCGTCGGTGAGTTGTTCAGCAAAGCCCCCCTGTGCCAGCTGTGAAAGGAATCGTAGATTCAGTGTTGATGTTTCAATTCCCATATTTATCGTTGATGTTGGTGACCGAATGTTCCCGTCATGTTAACTGTTGCTTATAATGAACTCACTGAGGCTGGCTTGTCGTTTGTCGAAATCGATCTCACTGCTCAATTTGAATTCTTGCTTGTCAAATCTCCTAATATTCTTCAAGACGTTTTGTTTCTGAACTCTCATGCTTGCCCACCGATCGATCCAGTACTGGTAGATTGACTCCTGCTCTTTCTGTGGGTCGTCGAACTTCCAGTAGTATTCCGGGTTGTCGTCGATTCCAAGCAGGTAGTCTTGGGAGTTCTCCGCCAGATCGATTCCGTAAACAATGCGCCTGGACTCGTGTTTCAATAGATCTGTCTCTAAACCGCAGTTCTTCAGGCCACGGCGGATTTTCCGGATACGAGGAGAGACACCTTCTCCGAACCGACCTCGGACCACCTTGCGACCTTCCTCTAACTGTGTGACCTGGCTAATCCGTTTTCGTGTTTCGGGGCCGAACTGGATGGAGCCGTAGCCTTCAGTGTAGCCGACTTGATCGTATTCAATCTGTCCGTTGTCGGTTGGAACCCGGATACGGTCGTATTGGGCGCTGCCAATCTCGAATAGGCCGGTGGTGTCGAGGAAAACCAGTTCGTTGGGCTTGCTCACTGCTTCACCTTTCATCGAACTGGCGATTTCACTTTGGTAGTCGCCGTACTTGTCCTGGTACATGTTGATGACCTTGGGACCGGTCAAGGCCATGGCCACGAGTTTCCCGCCGAGGATACGGTTGTAGGGAGGGATTGCGCCACAAACCATGATGTTCATCATCCCGGCACCGACCCGCTCCTTCTTGATCTCCTTCAATGCGGTTTTGATGGCTCGCCTTCCAGAGTCGTTGTTCAAACCTGTTCTGATGAACTCGACGTCGTCCTCGTCGCTGTGTTCTTGGAAGTATTTCCGGTCGCGGAGAAGCTTTTGAAGTGCTCGAGCGCGTTTTTTCCGGAACAAGGGTGTCTCACTTTTTTTCTCCCAGGACTCCATCTTCTCTGGGTTCTCGTCCTCGCCTTCTTCAATAGTCTGTTCAGCTTCCTCTTCTATCTCCTCAAGAATCTCGATAACCCGTTCGTCCGGGTTGACGAAGCTTTCCTCAGAGAGTTCTGAGTGTTCCTCGGCAAAGTCGTCGTACCGGATGTTGGATATCGCATCATTAATGGAGTTCTCTAGAGTCTCTCGCATATTGGAGCAGAATTCGCTGACTCTCTCTTCGTATTCTTCCTCGGTCTCTAGCCATTCTGTATTAGTGACTGTCCGAGATTTCTTGTCCGGCGTCCGCTTCTCTTCTGGCAGCTGTTCCTCGTATTCGTGAACCCGCTTCTTCCGCTGCAGTTTATTTTCGACCGCGTCAATCGTCCAGCCGATGTGATCATCCCTGACTGACAGGTTCATCATGGGGCTTGCCAGTGTCGCAATCCCCATCACAGGATCTTTCGGCTTCGCAGCGTTTCTGATAAGGAAATTGATGTTTCTCCCAGGAACCGTGTTGTATGGAGTTAGCCAAGTATAGCGGAAGTATCGCCAGATATCCATCAAATCCAACTCAGAGTGATCGCACTTCTTCCCCTTCTCTACCTTCTGTATGTATGGTTGGACAACGTCTTCCAGATTCTCAGATATTTCCTCTTGACTATGGTCCTGAAGCGGCGCTAAATCCTGATAGAGTTGTTCTCCACCGGAAATCAGTTCGAGGACGCTTCGCCCGCCGTTCGTGTTTCGGCAGGTGTCTCGCTCCATATTCCGGACGAACTCGCGGACGCTCTCTTCTCGGAACTGTACCCGTCGTTCTTTCTGGAGGATGGCACGTTCCTGTTTCTTGAACTCCTCGGGGTCGTCCTTGTAGCGGTCAGGATCCGGCCGAACTATGTGTAGTTCAGAGTTTTTGCGGATGTCATAGTTGATCTCAATAAGATCTAGAAGAACCTCTAACGCTGCGAGGTATCGAATCTGGCCTTCAGTTACCTCATCCTCAATTTTGTTCTCGATATAGCGGATCTCGTCCTTGATGGCAACCTCCCTGTCGAGGTCTTCCTGGAATTCGATCAATTCGTCGGTCAGAGCCTCAAATCGCCGTTGGTACTGGTCTAGGAGATCAGGCGAAAAATCTACTTCTCGTTCAGAATTCGCACCCATAATAATCTGGTTAACGTGGCAAATCGTTCTCTGCTGAAATCCAAAAGAGTATCGACTCAACTCAGTCCCCACCCCTAAACGACCCAGTGAATCTGGCCATGATCATTTGAGAGATTATATGTTTGAAGTTCTTCAATAGATTTAATCCACCCATCGATCAGGGTTGATAACACATGCGCAAGGGGACTATCAGGACTATAATCGGAGGCCTCCGATCCACCCGTGAGTAAACTTTCCATCCCCTTCGGGCTCGACCCGGAGGGAACGAAAACTCCAATCGAGGAGGCACAACGTAAGACAGACTACTATCGATGCCCAGAATGTGGTGAGTTCCTAACCCCTCGAATTGGCTCTCAACGCCAGTATTTCGCTCACAAGCAGGGCGTTCTGAAGGACATTTCCTGTTCACTCTCCAGCGACGAAGGTGTCGAAAAGATGATTGAAGATCTTCGTACTTCAGACATCGAAGAGGGCGAACGTGAGCGGTCGATTCGGACTTATCTCGGACAACGCCATGACGGCGGAATTGAATTATTTGGCATCGTTCCATCACTCGATTGGGGTCAAATCCAAGAAGATGAGGACGTCGACAGACTCTTAGAAAAGATCGAAATCGAGGCAGGAGGAATCACACATCCACCTGTATCGAGTAACTTCCACCCATCGGAGGCAGAGGTCACGCTTGATCTCGATCCGACAGCGAATAGTTACGAACTCCAAATCACAGGTCCAGATGCACTCGGAAGTATCACCGGCACTTGGACTACTTCAGGGCTCCAACACGGTGATCTCTTTGTTGGTAACGAAACTCGGGCACAGCGATATAACTCGGATCGCCAGGTGCGCCAAGATATGTGGGTATATTTGGTCGCAAAGAACCCCCCAAAATCCGAAGTGTCGTTCGTCGATGTCTACGACTTCGCGGATGTATCCTTAGTCGGGTTCCGGGCTTCCGAAAAGACGGAGCCTTTTCTCGACCGTTATGGGGGAGGCCTTAGCACAGAAAACTACGGCTTCGATGCTGACGTTGTATTACCCGCACACACAAACCCAACTGTCGAGGCACCCCTGTACGCACCACCAGAGGAACCAGTTCTCGTCGGAGTTACTCCTTCCGAAGAAGTCGACCCAATATTCGAGGTTGTTTCCATCCCCAAAGATGCAAACGAGACAGTCGAAATCGACCGGACTGGGCCTGGAAATCCTCGTTACTACACAACTGAGGTACCCTATGATGGATCGCGCCGTGTGAGTATCCACCAGCGGAACTCCGATCGACATCGTCTAATCCACCTCCACCCATCCGAAGAATCAACGATCATAGACACTTCCGAAACAGGATCACGGCAAATTGGTATCGAAATCCAAGATGAGGAACACCGTGAATTTCTCTCACCTATCGAAAACCCATCTTCGAAGCGCATGCCCATTGATTTCAACCCTCATTTACTACACACCAACCTCGAATATGTCGGGCCAGAAGATCTCGAGTTGGAAGTAATCGCTACATTTGCTGAAGGCGCATCGCTCGGTCCGACAATCAGCCGAGACGTAACAGCAATCAGTGACATTATCTCGGAGGTCGTCCATTGGGTAGAGAGCGGCTGTAATGACCTCAAAATCCGATTCAACGGTATTGGAACCGTTTCAATCCGGTTTCCCCGGGAGGACCAATGAATCTGGAACCCGGTGACGAGTTTGCAGCGGAAGTAGACAAGATTACGAAACGTGGAACCTGCACCGTAAAATACGATGGACAAGGAATTAATATCGGACCGGTCACATGCGAACCCGGGCGCTCGGTTCGATTGCGGTATCTCGGAGCAGATTCAGTAGCTGGAACATCGATACGTTTCGCGCTTTGCCTGACCGATAAGGTCCTCGCGGAGAATTACAAAGACCACATTCGACGCCATGTAAGTGGCCTTCTTCCTGACCAACCACCACAAGAGGGAGAACAAACCTACATTGAGGTGGATAAGATCGACGAGTATGGCCTCGGACTTGCGGTTGCCGGAGGTGAAGTCGTCGAACTCGGGCCAGTACAAGCAAACGAAGGCGACTTAGTACACGTTGTCGGACGCGAACCGGGATATGCAGAGATCCTGAACGCAAGAGCACGTGGGAAACGCTACAGGATCCGCTTCGATATTCTCCGTGAACGCTGGGATAAACTTCCTATCGAAAAGAACGAATTATTTACTGCAACGATAGATGACACCGATGGCAGTAATCTCATAGCGTATGTGGACGGGTTGCCTGTCCACTTCTCTGGAGGTAAAGCCCGAATCGGACAAAAAATCGAAGGGGAACTCATTAGATTTCACCGAGACCGGGGAGTTGGAAAAGTAACAAAAGTTTATGATTCGGTTGGTGACATCGAAGACTCCGGACATGATACTCGGTTGCAGCACCTTCAGCAAGCGGGATTCGGCCAAAAACCGTTTTGTGCATTTGCTACGCGGTTTACTGGCGTGAGTGGCGATCAACTACCATCGACCGAGATCAGCATCCGAGACGCCATAGTCGGTGAGGCAATCCGACTCGGTCTTGCTGAGAAGGCTGAGGCGGGCGAACAGCAGTATCCACAGGCACACATCACCGCAATCCGCCACTGGGTTGTCCATAAGCTGGCAGCTATTCTCGGCCAGCCAGTTGCTGGCACCGACAAAGTATCTGATGATGTCGGGTGGTTCCAGGCAGCATTAACAGAGCGTACCGGCCCCACAATCACGTTCCTCGGTGATGTGATTCAACTCTCACAAGGGTACTATGCTCCAGCACCGACGCGAGCTGTGATGATCTCCGAATCTGAGGCCGTGCTCGTTTCAGGGGATCCAAGTCGTCCATTCCTGGAGTCCGGCCTTGATATCGAATTTCGGGGGTTGACACGGATTCTCACAGACACCAGTGAAGCAGAATTGCGTTCTAGAGAAGAGCCTGTCTAAGAATCCCGCACCACCAGTCACCCGATGACAGCCGAAGACACCGCTGCACGATTCAGCAAACCGATCCAGCAGCGTCGACAAAAAGAGAATCACGCCCAGTTATCCGGCGATTGCGTTCGCCACTTCGTGGCCGTCCGGCCCTCGGCCGGACCGCCACAGTTTCAGCAGGTTGTGCGTCGCTGAGAACAACGACCACTCCGCTTGTGCCCCGGTCTCTCCGCGTAACAGGAATCGGTCGCAGCCGCGGGTAACGTGCTGACCGAACACTGCTTCGACGCTCTGGCTGCGCTTGCGGTAGATGCCCCTACCCCGTTTCGTCCGGAGCTTCCGCTCCATGCGTTCTTTCAGCCCGTACCATTTGGGGATCCGCCCTCGTGGCGGATCCGCCTCCCGAAGTTCTTTCCGTCGCTTCCAGTCTTTGATCGTGGCGATGAACAGTTCCGTCTGCTCATCCGCTAACTGTGCGTTCGCTTTGCTCCAATACCCAGCGTCGGCAAGCGCCTTCTCCGGGCGCTTGCCGTTCACTTCCTCACAGTTCTCCAGCATCGGCTTGAGTTGCTGGACGTCGTTTGCGTCAGTAGTGATGTTCTGAGCGACGATGACCTGCGTGTCGCAGTCCACCATTGCTTGGCCGTTGTAGCCCTGTTTCCAGCCGTTGCTGGTTTTGAGCGTTTGACTCGCTGGATCTGTCGTGTTTGCTTTCGTGTCCTCCGGAAGCTCCACCTCCTCCGGAGGTGTGGGCTTCCGGCCACGTTTCTTCCGACCCATTTCTTCCTCCTCGCGTTCTCTCTGGCGAATTTTCTCGG
Source organism: Halococcus sp. PRR34 (assembly GCF_028617175.1). Classification (NCBI taxonomy): domain Archaea; kingdom Methanobacteriati; phylum Methanobacteriota; class Halobacteria; order Halobacteriales; family Halococcaceae; genus Halococcus; species Halococcus sp. PRR34. The sequence goes on from NZ_JAQJDA010000010.1 coordinate 39,182, forward strand.
CTTGTTCCTCCTTGCGTTGCTGTTCTTTGGCGTCGAGTCGGTGCTTGGCTTCCCGCAGTCGGTTCAATCGATCCTTTTGCTCCCGGAGTTCCTCCGGGAGCTCGTCTCCACGCTGGTGCGGGCCGTATTCCTCGTCTTCGGCCGCGTCGATCTCGGCGGCTTCGTCGAGGATGTCGTGGATTTCGTCGGTGATCTGCTCACGAGTCCGATTTTGATCGAGGGCAGCGTCGCCTTGGACGCGACGGCCGTCCAGGGCGACTTCGCCCATCTCGGCCATGCCAGCTTCCCGACACAGGCGAAGAATCTCGACGAAGAGGTGCTCGAACTCCTCGCGGTGGTTCTTGCGAAAGAGGCTGATCGTGCGGAAATCAGGGTGTTGATTCGCGGCGAGGTAGCGAAAAGCGACGTCACGTTCGAGGAGACGGTCGAGTTTTCGGGAGCTGCGGATGCCGATACAGTAGCCGAAGACGAGGACCTTGAGCATCATGACGGGATGGAAGGGCGGCCGGCCACGGCCGTCCGCCCGATCTTCCGGATAGAAGGGATCGAGCCGGCCTTCGTTGTCGAGATGGTCGATAACGTCGGAAACGTAGCGTTCGAGGCTATCTTCTTCGACCCACTCCGCGACGTTCTTCGGCAGGAGGTGTTGCTGACCTTGATCGTATTGGATGAAGTTGGACATCGCGGGTGGATCCTTACGCTGTACAGGGGTTTCAGCTAGATAAAATCTGCGTCATGTGAACTCGGCACTCGTGAAATCTGATTTTCCGGTCGGTGTTTCTTGGACAGGCTCAGAAATCCCCGTTCAATCTAAAGACGAATACATCAGTCTGGACGAGGCGCCGATTACGACGCCCGCCACACTCCGTGAGTACATCGAACAGCGACCGCAGGAGTCGTGGGAACCGGAGGAAGATTGGGCACCATACACTGGACAGTACTATGGATTCAGCGTAGACGGTGAGCCGCTCGTCATTGAAGAGGCAGACGGAACTGCGATCAGCTTGTGGCGAGTTCCAGTCGAATACGGCGCCGATACCTACCAGTTAAAGGTTCAATCGAGCGACGGCAAAACAAGGGCCGTCACTGTTTCGCCGAAATACCGTAAGCATGCGTGCCTAATCCTTGACTCAATGACCGAGGACCCACAGACAGTTGAACTCACCGGATATGACGAGGAGGTCTTGTTGAGTTGTGACTTTGCACCGCCGCGGGCACAGATGCGCTGGCTGTACGCAGTCGGAGCAGAGTGGCTTGAAACATCGTCGTATCAACTTCAATGGCGAATTTCGGACACCGATGCTGATTCAGTACGAGAGGTCTTCGACGAACTGCCCGTGACCATCATCGACAACACATAACATGAAATCAATCAAAGAAGTTTCGGAAGAGCTCGAGAACGACCTTCAACAGTACATCGAATGTACGTGTTTAGCACGGTCCCGTCGTAGATGCCTCTGTTCGTGATTTTGCCTGCTCTCCCCCAAGGATCGACGTCAGTTGATCCGGCGGATCGAGTCCTTGCCGTTCCCACGTCGCTACCATCGTCGAGAGTGTCTCGTGGATGCGGACTCCGGTTTCCGACCGGAGTCCGCCGAAGATCTTCCGCATCACCACCTGCTCGCGAAGAGCGCGCTCTGCGCGGTTGTTCGTCGAATCCACCTCTGGCTCAGTCACGAACGTCAGCCAACAGCCCAGCCCGTTCCTGATCTTCTCGGCTAACTGCGTCACTTCCTCGGACTCGTAATCCGCCCTAATCAACTCCTCCAGACACAGTGAGGCCTGCGCCCGCCTCCGCTCGCGGGCGGAGGCGGGCGGGTCATCCTCGTCGAACGCGGTCAAATCCTCGTGGAGGTCATGCAGTACCTCCGAGATCGGTTCGGCCTCCTCGTGCCGCTCCGCAACGTACTTCGCTTCTCTCAGCAGATGTGCCCAGCACCGCTGGAGTTTCCCGTGATAGCTCGGATACGCCGACCAGCCGTCACAACTCAGAGTGGCGTCCTCGGCGAGTTCGTCGCCGAGGACTTCCTCCAGCACCTGACTACCACGACTCTCGTTGACCGTGTAGAAGACGTCCTCGTCGGTCACGAACGTCCAGACCCAGTGCTGGTCGCCATCGACCGGAAAGCCGGTTTCGTCGCAGTAGATGACGTCGCTGTCACGGACACTGGCTCGAACGTCCTCGTACGCGGGTCGCAGCCGGTCTGCGACCCGCTCGGTCATGTTGTAGATCGTTCCCGATGAGACCGGATGGTCGAGCTGCCAGTCGAACAGTTCGGCCTGTTTGCGGTGTGGAAGCCGGCTGTGATAGCGGAGGAGTGCGGTTTGGGCCAACAGACGTGGCCCAAACCGCCCGGTCTCCGGGCAGTCAGGATGTTCGGCAACGACTTCGTTGCCACAGGAGCATTCCTGCTTTCCGAGCTCGTATTTCGTGACCTCGGTCGGGATGGGGAGCGGTATATCGACGATGACGCGAGAGACGTACTCGTCTGGATCGGTAAGAACACGGTCGCAATCGGGACAGTACGTCTCCCCGACCCGGACGGTCCTGTCCGGGTCGGGTGGTGGCCGGGTCGTTCCGTCGTGACCGGGGTTGCGTCCGGGTCCAGACGAGGAGTCGCTGGCGGCGTCGGAGTCGCCGCCAGCTTCGTCGTTTTCCTCGTCTTGCTCCGATTCCTCATTCTGTGGCTGTTGTCCGGCACCACCCTGCTTGCTGGACGGTGTGTGAGCGTTTTCGTACTTCTTGAGGCGATTTTCAAGCTCCTCTATTCGTTCGTTCTGGGCGGCGTTTTGCTGACGAAGAAACGCGTTCTCAGCGAGAAGAGCGAGATCCTGCTGAGGAAGGATCGACCGACCCACAGAACGGATCGCCGGGGTCGGACGACCCGGCGATCCGTCAGGCCCGGAAAGCACGATTAGCGGCCGTTCGTCCTGCTTTTCCCTGAGAGCTATGGTTTCGACTCGACTGTTCCGCTAAACAGATACCATCGAATCACGTTACCACCTCCATCATCCGCGGCTTCTCAAGGAACGTCGTGCCCTGATGGACGAGGGAGAGACGGCCACCGAACCATGGGTCGAGGCCACACCAACCTATGTCTCGGGGGATCCCCTCAGAGAGTTGGGCTTGCCGAACGAAGTCGTCGGTTTGCTGAAAAAGCTCGAAAACGACGATCTCGACATCTTCGATCCGCCGTACAAACACCAGGCCGACGCTCTCCAATCGTTCTTCAGCGACGAGGACGACCTCATCGTATCCACCGGAACGGGGTCCGGGAAAACAGAGATTTTCCTCTACTCAATTCTGGGTCAGCTCGCCCAGGAGGCAGCACGAGGAGAGACAGCCGACCAACGTGGGATACGGACATTAGTTCTCTATCCAATGAACGCCCTCGTCGCGGATCAACTCTCGCGGATGCGCCTACTCTTCGGTGATGAGGACGGGGCAGATACACTTGAGGACTACATGGGTCGGCGTGTACAATTCGGGATGTACACGAGTCGTACACCCTATCACGGGGAATATGACACCAGCAAGAACGATGATCTAGTCAAACCGATCATCAACCGATATCTAGACTTAGAGGAAGAACAGCCGGACCTCTATGAACAGCTCGCAGAAAAAGGCCGCATTCCAGCCAAGGACCTCGAAGGGTTCCGGAACAAAAACAAGAGAAAGGAGACGCATTTCCGCACCCAACCTGGCGATACCGAACTATTCACCCGACAAGAGATGCACACCCGCGATGGAAGCAACCCCCATGGCGGGACGCCGGATCTCTTGATCACGAACTACTCGATGCTGGAGTATATGCTACTCCGGCCGATCGAACAGCCTCTCTTCGAGGATACCCGTGAGTGGCTTGCCGAAGACAAGGAGAACGAGCTGAATATCGTACTCGACGAAGCTCACCTTTATCGCGGCGCCCAAGGTGCTGAGGTCGCGCTCCTCCTAAATCGATTACTCCAGAAGCTGGGCATCTCTCGCGATCGTGTGCGCTTCATTCTTACGAGTGCGACAATGGGTGAAGACGTGAAGGAAGCAGCCCCCGACTTTGCGGCACAGCTAACAACGGGTGATCCGGAGGATTTCTCAGTTATCAGAGGAGATCAGGTAGAGTACGAAGGTGGAGAGCCAAGCGAAAAGCGTACAGCTGAACTGTTAAAACGGGTTGGCTACCAACTCAAGTACCCCTCAAAGATTCGTAACGTCGCGAGCGAACGAGGCTGGGACTCCCTCGAAAGTGATGACGTAGAATCGATCCGTTCGTATCTCGCCGACCAGTTAGTCGAGGACCCTCTCTTCCGCTTGGCGCACGAATACCTTCGCGAAGAGCCACTACGCCTATCAGAGCTCGCCGAAGAGTTGTTCGAGGATATCAATCAAGAACTGGCCCGTGAGGCGACAGGGAATCTTCTATACCTTTGTACAGAAGCACGTCAGGGAGAGGGCCATGCATTGCTCCCGACACGTTTGCATATGTTCCTCAAAGGGCTCCCCGCCCAGTACGCGTGTATCAATCCCGAATGCAGCGGCCGCCGGGTTACTGAGGGAGAGAACCTCCTCGGACGCATCTACAGTAATCCGCTCACGACCTGTGAGGCCTGTGGCAGTCGGGTCTTCGAACTGATTAGCCATCGTACCTGTGGGGCAGCATATCTACGAGCGTATCGACGGTCTGACAACGACCGCGGGCCAACGTTCCTGTGGTCAGATCCCGAGAGCAGCGAGAACTTGGACGAACTCCATCTGTTAGTTGAGGAACCTCGCGAGGACCCGAACCCGGACCACGAACACGGCCGATCGCTCGCCGAGACGACGGTCTCACGAAACCTCTCGATTGCCTCCGGGCACCTTGTTGATGATCGGCATGTGGACGACGAAGGATCGACCACTCACATCGAGGTACAGGTCCCGACGGAAGAGCCTCCGGATGAGGACGGAGCGTGGAGCTGGACTCAGTGCCCGGCGTGCGGAATCAAAGAGCGGCGCCGTCCGAATGGCGACACGAAGGTTGAAGATTTGGTCACCAAAGGTGAGGAACCATTCGCGCACAGCGTCCGGTCGATGTTCGGTATCCAGCCGACCGACCCACTCAAAGAGGAGTTCCCCAACGAGGGACGGAAGGTATTGTGCTTCTCTGACGGGCGACAGAAGGCAGCCCGCTTAGCGCGCGATCTCCAATCGAACGTTGAATCTGACTCGTTCCGCGAGGTCTTAACCGACATTATCGGATCTGCGGATGATGAAATCACGATGGATCGGTTATTCGCCGAGTTCGCAGTCTACTGTGCGAAAAACAACATCGTATTCTTCGACGACAGCGACCAATACACGAATCAGTCGGGGGTCGTGTATAAGGGTTCACGCTCCCACTTCGAGGATATTCGTGGGAACCTGTCCGACATCGTCGATGAGTACTACCTCGAATCTATCGACGATATTCCGGAGGTGCCAGCCGCACGCAATGCGTTATCGGAGCGTCCCCGCCAGTATGAGGAACTTCTTCTCCGATCGTTGGGCGATGAACAGTATTCCATCACCGGCGCCCTCGTCGGGTACACAACACCGTCCGAGGAGGTGTTTGAGAAAATCGACGAATCTGTCCCTGAAATTGAGACTGACCAACTCAAGAGCATCCTCATCGAGGCACTTCGCCATGCCTGCGAGGAACGGGCATTTGACTCAAATATTGAAGCTAGACGACGGTCGAACTCCTACCCCTACCAAAATTGGATTGACCCGGACGAGACGGGGATTCCCCACAGCGAAATAATTCCTGAATATATTGTAGAATCACTCGACGACGAAGTGTCGGAAGAGGCGTGGAATAGTCTGAGACGGGCGTTGATGACGACAGAGCCGGTGTTGTTTGGGGCCTCCCACGGCAATTACTTCGTCAATCCGAAAGCAACGACAATCGATCTCCGACTCGACGACGATTGGTACCGGTGCGAAGGATGTCGCCGGTTCTCGGTCGTCTCACTCAATGATTCGTGCCCCTACGATGGTTGCCGCGGAACTCTCAGTGCGGTAAGCGATGATGACATCCATCTCCAGGCACGCAAGAACTTCCTCCGGAACCCACCACGCGAAGTGCTCTATGGCGAACGGGACCCACTCACGCTCCGTTCAGAGGAGCACTCGGCACAACTGAGTGCAAAGGACAACTCCGAGGCGTTTGCACGCTCCGAAGAGTACGAACTGCTCTTTCAGGACATCCTCGTCGGGGACTCTGAGGCCGATCAGCCGATCGACGTGTTAAGTTGTACGACCACGATGGAAGTCGGAATTGACATCGGGAGCCTCACCGGCGTCGCTATGCGGACGGTTCCGCCAGGACCAGAGAATTATGAGCAACGTGCTGGCCGCGCAGGGCGTCGCGGGGCCGGGCTCTCGACGATCGTGACCTTCGCGGACAACTCCCCTCACGAGTCACATTACTTCGAGAACCCTGAGGAGATGATCACGAGCGAGGGGAACGCACCGGTCATCTACGCTGGCAATGAAAAGATCGCCCGACGGCATATCAACGCCTCGCTGCTTGCTCGGTTCTTCGACCCATCGGCCGTCGAGACGGAAGCTGCCGTATTCCGCTCCCTCAAAGGTACAGCTGAGTTCTTTGAAGGAGAAGGCGATCAAACGCTCGCCGCGTTCGAAGACTGGCTGGACGAAGAGATTTTCGCCGATTCATCGTCGACGCTGGATCAACTGGGTGCCCTCCTTCCGGATGCACTAGGAGAGGGACGTTCATCCGACTGGGAGGTCGCATTAGTCCGCGACGCCACTACAGAGTTCCTAAGCGAACTCCAGGATCTACAAGCCAAGATAGAATGGGAAGAGCAATCCACGGAGGACGACGATCTACTTTCCGTCCTTCTGGATGCAGCCCTACTTCCAACGTTTTCGTTCCCGACTGATGTGGCCGATTTCGTCGTGCGCGAAAACGAGCCCGGGTCGTCACAGCCGAAGAACAAGTACCAGATGTCTCGGGATCTGAAACAGGCACTCTCAACGTACGTGCCAGGCCGGGAAATCGTCGTGGACAAGAAGACCTACGAGTCCTACGGAGTCTATGTCAAATTCCCGGAGAGTCCGAAGAACCGAGTGGCTGGCGAAGACTGGGGAGACCTCAATTGGTTGAACTGGTGTGACGTCTGTCAGACAGTCTTTGACGAGCATGATGAGAGTCTCGCAGCCAGGGGTATGGAGTGTCCTGTCTGTGAGGGAGCGACAGTCAGTTCCCTTCAGATGTACACCCCGGAGGGGTTTGCACCTAAAGTCGATGAGACAGGTGCAGCTGAGAAAGGGTCGGACTACAACGAGAACCGAGCCTACGCAACACAGCCAAAATACCCGCTGACGTCGACTTCCCACGAGAGTGAGAACGCTAGCGAGATGGCAGAGCAGAAATCTATTGGCCATTCGATAGTGGGGAGGATGAATGACGAACAACTTCTTGTCGCTAACTTTGGGGCTGATGAGGATGGATTCGAGGTCTGCACCGATTGTGGGGCCGTTAGCCGCGAAGGCCCGCTCTCGAACCCACACGCCCGTCCATACCCCAAGGATCTCCGGTTTGTTGGGGAATATGACTGGGATGACCAGTGTACCGGCTCAACAGTCACGACGAGTTTCAGCCACCGCTTTCCCAGTGATTTGACCGTCCTCCAAATCCCGTTAGGTGATGAGATGGAGTTCGTTCCATCCGAAGCGTGGTTCGAGACACCAGGACAGTCGTTAGCCGAAGCATTAGTCATGGGTGCATCCCGTGCGCTGGGTATCGAAGATGACGAACTCGAAAGTGGATTCCGTACTCGTTCGGCAGAGCACGCCGACATCGATGCACGAGGCGTTATCGAGGTCTTCCTCTTCGACACAACCGCCGGCGGTGCCGGCTTCTCATCGCGCGTCTGGGAGGAATTCGACGCCGTGTGTGCAGAAGCCTGTTCGATCCTCGAAAGCTGTTCGTGCGATACGGCGTGTCACAACTGCCTGCGCCGGTATCAGAACCGCCACCTCCACGACTCGTTGAATCGCCACGAAGGCCTGGCCTTGCTCGATTACGCACAGACAGGCACGCCACCAACGCTTCGTCCTGAAAAGACACAGAGCCTGACAAAGCAACTCGAACGTGCCTTGAAGTTGAAGGAAGAAGACGTTGCACTCAGGGCGATTGACGACGATAAATGGGAGATCGAGATTGACGGGACGGCGATGACGTTCGGTATTCGTTCGAGTCTGCGGCGTTCACGTGCCCCGACGTCGGCGACGTACGACGAGGACTACTCAGACTACGAATTGTCCCAACGGTTGCCAGAGGTGGCTCACTCGATCGTCGATCAATTCCAATAGCGGAATGAATGGGTCAGAACAGTTTGCACACGTAAACTGGTCGGCGTCGGCAGCGCAGTTGTTCGAAGAGTGCCCACGGCGGTTCTTTTATCGATATCAAAAGACCGAGTCTACCGGGGAATATAGTGAGCATACACCGTCGCCCGGAGCCTATCTGGGAACAGTCGTACACGAATCTCTCGCGGGGCAGGTAGCACGGTGGGCTCGAGGTGAGAACATCCATCTCCAGACTGCAACCGATTGTGCGAAAGACGAACTTGGGAGGTATGTCGAAGCGAATGCTGAGACGATTGCAGATCGGATTGACGATACGGATGAGGTAACCTTCGATAGCGATTCCTTCACGCGGTCATTAGTTCGTACAGCCCGTAATCACATCAGGCAGTTCTTCCGGGTGATTTGGCCCCACTTTGAGGACCACCGCTACATCGCCCACGAAACTCGCCAGACGTTTGATGTTGCCGAAGAGCCCGTCACCGTCCAACCAGATCTCTGTACGCGAAGCCCAGAGGGAGACTTTGTCGTCACTGACTGGAAGACAGGTGCGTATGACCGATTCAGTAACCTGACGATACAGATGCAAGCATATGCACTCTATGCCCACGAAGCGTATGAACCCGAACTCAACCGGATTCGGGTCCAATTAGCCCATACTGGAAGTGGAGAGTTCGACCGAATGGTGCCGACTACGGAAGACATGAGACAGATCCGAGACCGGATTACGAATGATAGAGCCCTCTGGACTAGTGAGGGAGACATCGAATCCTACAAGACCAATCCAGCAGTCCAGAATTGTAGCCAATGTTCGTACCTTCACCGGTGTACAGATGGACAAACCGTTTTGGGTGAAGACCCAGAACCAAACTAAGTAGTAACTCAGTTTTCACGTTAAGAAAATAACATGGATCGCTCTTGTGAAGCACGTTGTTGGTGGCAACCGAGCTTCTTGATCGGATTCTCTATACCGGCGAACAAGGCGATAAAGCAGCCGGATTGATGCTCTTCTAACTCGGTCATCTAAGAACGAAATCGCCTGACTGCGCTCTACCAACAATCTCCTTCACAAGAGCGTTGAGCGATTCACACATAGCCAAATAGTTGTGAAGTGCACGCGTGAAATCCATCAAAGCTGCTCGTATTTCCTCATCGCCACCCCACGTCCAGATACCAGGGTTGTCCTCATAATGCGTAATTGCGTCCATTAGCTCTCGATGATTTTCCTGATGCATGCTCTGCGCACGACCAACATCGCTCATCAAGTTATGATATTGTTGCCCTCTAATGATTCCAGTTCGTCATGCATATCCTCAAGTGTGTGAAATTTCTCAAGCTCTGTATCAGAGTCAACACCTCTACGAAACTTCTCTAATTCGTCCTTGTCGAACAGGGTGGGACTAAGGGCGCTCATATGTAGTAGGTCTTGATGTACTGAGAAAAAGTCATTGACTCCAAATAACACGGCCAAGAAGGCCGAGTGCCTCGACGGATTTTGGCGCTACTGGTGGCCAGCCAGCAGCCCACTGATCTGGTGGAATGTCACCCAGCTATGATGGTTTCACTGGTTCGCGCCCCAGCTTTCCGCCGTTACTTCACGAAGATGCACTCACTCCCGTCATCAGCCTCACCGCGAGGGGGCGGTTCGTCCTCGGAAGCTCCACTGGGAATTCCGGACTCCCTCTAGTACCGTCGCAGGCACTGAAAACACATGTATCAAGGGTTGTATTTACCGTTTTGCTGCTGACGATGCAGCCATCGACCAAGCATATAGCACATCTTCCAAGCAAGATGCTACAAGATGCAAGCATTTATTACATTAAGTGGCATACGGGGGACATGGATGGAACAGTCCATCTGACACTGGAGGGAGAAGACCTCCACATCGAACGCGACATAGAGGAGCAAAAGGTGCCGAAAATACTGGAAGCCTTCTATGAAGACGACACGACCGAGGAAATAGAAGCCAACATGGACCAAGAAAGTCAAAGCATGAATGGGTTCGAGCTGACCGATGATGTCATGAATCGGCTCTCAAGAGGACAAGAAGCGTTCATCCAGACGCTGATAGACTACGGCGACAACAACGGATGGGTGACCTCCGAAGATGTCGTGCCCGGGATGGCCGAATACGGCCGCCCGATCGATCGACCAGGGAATATTGGCGGGGTTCGGAAGGGCATGACCCAGAAGTTCGGCGATGACAACGACATCATCGAAAAAGACCAGCGGAGTGGCGATACGGTGTATCGCCTGAATCCAGCCTATAGAGACGAGTTCAGAGACCACTTCAACATGGGGTAGAAGCCACTACCAATTAGGCCGAGCATTCCCAGTTCTCACCGCTTTCAGGGTGGGACGGTGATCGGTACCTGAAGGTCTTGACCCGGGTCGAATGCGTCTCCCATTCTCCTGAACTCTTGTTCTCGATAAGGAGCGTGTCAGTGTCGGAGTCAGCTACTAACCGGTACTTCCCGCCCTGGGGTCCTTCCATGTAGACCCGGGCTTTGCCGCCGCCGTTAACAGAGCTTTCCCGATCCACATACTCTACGTGGAAGGGACTGTCTCGGTTGAGCGCGTAAAGCGAGCCACCCTCTTCTACCGTTGCTAATCCGTTGTACATCTCTTTGGTGAGGTCTACGTCGTCCATAGCTCTATCGGAGTTTTCGGTGGTCGGTTCGTTCTCGAACGAGGTCTTGGCTAAGTCTGTCACTGTTCGAAGTGCTTCCTGGAACACGCCTGCTGGGTACTGGTGATGCTGTTCATGGACGTTCTCTACCTCTTTTTTGAGCCGGTCTGGTACCTGTGGTCGGGCCACGGATTTCTCTCCTCCTCCATTTCAGGTTTTGCTAGGTACATTGAGTGCACCTGGCAAACCGTACTAGGTCCACAGTACAAAAGTATTTCGCTCAAACCACCACCTGTTTCTCTGAGAAAACCAAGACTGTAGCTGCAACTACTCTTCAACCAGCTCAGCGTACTCCTCGTCGGTGAGCAGGTCTTCTAGGAGGAACTCGATCAACCCATGACGGTCCAGCAGGTGCTCAACGACATCATCAACGTCCGCACCGGACGAGTGGACGATCCCGCGAGCTTGGTTCGCGCCTTGAGTGTACGCTTCCTCTTCTGTTGCGCCCTTTTCGAGAGCGTCCTCTTTCTTGTTTACTCCCGCCTGAACTGCGCTGAGAGCGTAATTTAGCGTGATTTCATCCATCTGGTCGATCTCTGGTGATTGTGACATCACAGCACCTCATTGTGAGCATAGGGTATTAAGATGCTTGAAAAACGAGATGCTTTTATGCGGCTTCTATTAGCGTAAATCAGGCGAATTAGACACCCCCATAGGGGGTGGTAATAGACTCCCGCCACTATGCTAACTTGTGGCAAGATTTATTGGCGGTTCGACTGTATCCCAAAATCCATAATCCAATATATGAACAACCCGCCGCTCCCGCCGCCCCCCAGTCACACTCTCACTGACGCCGGAACAACACTGGACACTCCACCACGTACTCCTTGACCGGATTGATCAGGAGTCCACAGAGGTGACAGCGGATGCTGGCCCACCACCGCTTGAAGTGTTCCAGGCATTCGAGATGGTTGACAGTGGTGACCCCCGATTCACCCTCTCCCAGTTCAAAGCAGTTCGGAACGTTCTCTCAGAGTATCACCATTCACCGACCTGGTGGGAGGTCGAACGGCCGCAACTCGAACAACTCCTCCACCACATCACGCACCACCTCGAACAGCACCAACCATCTCACTATGCCGAATGAGTCAATCATCAGCGAAGAAATCCTCGATCCCGGACTGATCGGTCAACACATCCACCGCATCGCCGACCTTCTTCGTCCGCGCCTCGTACAAACTGTACTGCCCGTACTGTTCCTCCTCCCCTGATTCAGCCCGCTGTTCCAGGTACGTCTCCGCCGCCCCAACATCACCGAAAAACGGGATGGTCGTCTCCTCGTTCACGCCGGTATGGTACAGCGCCGCGCCAGTATCCGAGTCAAGCCAGTAATACACCGTAGAGCGTTTCCGGCCGGTATGCAACTCGTTGTAACTGTTCATAGAATATCTCTGTGCCGCCGTAGATTCAGAAAACCCGCCGGTACTTCCAGACCATCAACGATATGATATTGTTCTCACCGCCGAGACACAACTTCACCCGAAACCATGGGGTGCGGCCACAAGACTCTAGCCACTGTAGCACCTCTATACCAGTATGGCGGGGAAAACGATCTACCTCCCCAAAGACCCGGTGACCGTCACACCGGGGACGACCGTGGCCGACCTCAAGGCCGAAACCGGTGCCCGGTCGGATGAACGTCTTACGAGCTGGCAGCACGGCACGCTGTGGTACTGGGCCGACGACCAGGAGATATACAACCAGTTGGTCGAAGGCCAGCGGTGTGCATGGTGCATGCTTGACGGCCGTTTCATCAATCCGAACTACAGCTCCTCTCTACCGGAAAGACTGTATCTGAAAATTACTCTCGCCAACCAGCCTACGTGGAGCAACGACCTGGAGACTTCTCGAATTCCCCTTGACCATCACAACAACTGGAACAGACTGGTTTCACGTTGATTTCTACAGACAACTCATTCTATGCCGTGACCTGTGATCACTAACATGCCTGTAACGGCTTTACCGATAACCGCCACACCCGGTGCGAAAACGGATAAAAACCCTACAACTGAAACTATGCCGCGATCGGTTCCCGCTCATCTTCCTCCTCGTCCGAACTGTAGCTTCCGCTCTTGGCGAGTTCGTCAGCGATCTGCTTGGCCAACAGCATCACCGCCTCCTGGTGACTGCCTTTCTTCGCGAAGACGTGTTCGGGCTGCACCTCCAACTCTTCATACGCCTCAAACGCCTCCGCCTCAATCCCGTATTCCACCTCTACGTGCTGTTTCATCGCACGAAGCAGCGCGTGCATCTGGATCGATTCGTCTTTTCTCATAGTGATAGTACTATGTTCTGGAGACAGTCAAGTCTTTTTAGAGCATCAAAGAAAATCAAAGTCTCACCCAGTCAAACCACCAATTTCAGAGCGACCGCCGCTGTCATAGAAATCCTATTCAGAGACAATCTTCCGGGGTCCGTCAATCACTGTTGAGAGCAAGTAACATCGCGACCTGTACCACGGTCCATCCGGTGAGACCCGTACCCAGAACAAGCAGCTGTTGCTCCGGGTACAGCCAGGAAAAGAACCCAATTGACCCTGTTTCTGCTGTAGACACCACGACAAACAGTATATCGGACGACTGAGCATGTACCCGATCAGTCAACCACCAATCCCTGTCGGTATCTGGAACACCAGGCTCCGGTTCTGGCTGTGCCGGTGACCACGGCTTCTCCGGTTTCTCGAAGCCTTGGAGACTTTCTGGCCGTACAGCCACCGCTCCCATCGTCCCAGCCCCGGCCAAAACGTCCGACATGTTATTCGCCTGTTGAACAAGCGGAGCAAACGGCTGCAGCTGGTACTGTTCGAGCAAATCCGACATCCGCATCACCGGTACCACGGATAAGGTCTGCATCTCGTATGATATCTGCTCAACTACCGACTGGGAAACCCCGGCCATCATCTGCTGTACCGTGGGCGAATACATCGCTGGCATCGTCTGGATAGCCTCCTGCAAACCACTGAGCGCCGGTTGCCCCATCGTTTGAAACATCGATGGCTCAAATCCGGCCATTGCCGACGACGCTACCACAGACGAAATCCCAGCGGTTGCGGCTAGTGCAGGAGTCGACGCACTCTTCCCGATACCGGTTGCCCGCACCGCCTGCTGGAATCCACGAACATTCTGCTTCCGCATCTCACCTACAGTCTGTTGCCACCCATTAGCTATCTGTGACCCCAAGCGTTGACTTAGAAACTGGTTCCCTACAAACGCGCCCGAAATCGACATCCCCTCCTTCACCGATTCCAACATCCTCTCCACCTGAGAACCAACTACGGCATCCATGTCCTGGATCATCGGCACCTCCATTTCCGGCACCGGTTCCTCGATATCAACAGCATCCAACTCGTTATCCAACAACGTCCGACCAACAAACGTCCGTACGTGTTCCTCTGCCTCTGTCCGTGTCTCCGTATCCAACTCCCCTACATCCAAGCCGCCTCGGAAATACCGTCGGCCATCCTCGAAGATCGTGCCACGAACTGTATCTATCGGTGCCTCGCCAAACACGAGATAGTACGTTTTCACAGCCCGGCGAGCCTTCTCCATTGGCACTTCAAGCTCGACAGCAAGTACCCGAATCGACTCCCCCTCACGGTAGCGATCACCGGCCTCCCGAACCGTCTCACACCAGTCGAAGGTCACCCGTGAGATAGCTGCCTGTTGTTCCTCCTCAGACGGAATAAGATCCTCAAGGCCAGCATATTCCACAGAATCAGAATCGTCTTCATCCGTGCTTCCATCATCCTGGACCATTCAAGTCAGGGTAGAAGATGTAGCCAAATAAGACTTCTGCACACATTGCCGGTACCAAAAATCCATTGCGTCGAAAACAGAATCGACAGATGGCGTATTTACGTGAACGAATATGCTTCTACGCCCGACTCAAAACATTCGTACTACCACACTCCGGACATTGTGTCATCGTTCCCAATGGTGGGGCATCAATTGAGTTCCACTCATCGCTGCCCGGAGCTGCCTCGAACCCACAGTTCAGACAGCGCGACGGCAACGCTACCGAATCACTACGAGCCACAGCCATACCCCGGTTTTGGAAGCCTCCCGAGCACCTCAGTCTCTGATTCTGGATCATCGGTATCGACCTTATCTTGTGGCATAGTAGCACACACACCACATTCCGAGAACGTAAAGATACCGCTACTGAATAATCAGAACGTTACAACGCGGTCTGGAACATCCTCACCAATCGCCACTGAAATCTACATCCAGGCCACACTTCTCCACAAATTGTCTGACGTACCGCTGTTTACTATCACTATCCAATGCTCCAAAAACGTAGTACCCATCGGAGATTTCACGATACAGGCGCATTTCCTCGCCCGTCGGATGCTCTGGCTTGGAATGGAGGATCGCCTTTTTCTGGCCCGGTACATAGGGCAGCGAATCCAACTGGCTGATCAAATCGTGGTCACGTACGAGTATGTCGATAGCTTGTGCCATCGCATCAGTCTGACTCTCCTCCGTAACGGTAGAAATCGCCTCACCACTTTCGTAGACGCTCCTGTGAAGCACATTGTTGGTGGCGACCGAGTTGCTTAAGCGGATTCTCTAGATCGGTGGATGACGCGGTGGGACTGGCGGATCGATCCCCTTCTAATCCGATCGTCCAAGAACGAAATCGCCCGACTGCGCTTCACCAACAATCTCCGTCACAAGAGCGATCAACAATCTCCTACAGATGAGCGTTGATCTAATCGCTCAATCGGCAAGAGGAGATTTCAAACGATGTCCAGAAGGTACTCCTTCCTGACCCCCGGTCCAGAACCCCCGAACTTGATATGCTGAACAGGGGCACCAGAAGGTCACTCCAGTATCCGGCAGTCTCTGCACACCGATTCAACCGTTGGGAACATCCTCTCAGCGATACTCGTCAGTTGTTCCGTTGGGACTTCGCCTCTCGAACGCCACCCTTCTCACGGATCATGTCCGGACACTCTGGACACACGCGCACAGTCGTCATCTCGGACGGAGCAAAAACCCGCACGTACTGCTCGGTCACGAAACTCCCGCAGTTCTCACACTCAGGCATATCCGATCGCTCTCACAGCACTCCGATATAGCCACCGACTTTCAGGAGACTAATCCGATATGCTGTGTTGAATAGCTGCTGAGTCACGGTTAGAGTGGTTCACAGAGCGGTTCTATGTTCGAAATGGCGAACATGAGAACGATTTCACGGAACTGTCGATACCAGCCGAGCGCTCGCACGGCGTCGCCGAGCGAGCGCTTCGTTGTCGAGTACGATGTTTCGGCCATCCAGCGCTGAGAGTAGCCTTTTGCGCGGATGAGCGCGTTGTGTCCTATCGTGAGTGGTCTCGATCCACGCTGTAAGATGAGTGGCTCGACGCCGAGTGCGTAGAATTCGTATTTCGTGACCCAGTTGTGGAAGGCTTTGTCGGCCGCCACGGACAGCAGGTCGTCCGCGTTCCGGCGGACGACCTGCGGCCCGGTCTTCGTATCGTGTCTCCACTGAGCTGAGATGTGTACGTCAAGAACGGCAAGAGACTCTCTATCGGTTAGCGTCGTGACTTTCAGTGTTTGGACGGTATTTCCCGACCGCTGGCGGTAGTACGACGAGGCAGAACAGCGGTCAAAGAACGTGCTGTCGAGTGCGGCGTGACCAGATTGCGGGTGTTGCTGCGCTGAAACGCGCAGCAACGCCCGCCACACCCACATTTCCAGCCGGTCGAACGATTTGTAGATCGTGCTGTAGTCTGGGAGATCGTCCCGATCTAAGTCGAGGACATCACGAACTTCAGCCATGTACTCCAGCCGATTCGGCGTTTCTCGGTAGCTGTGGTCTTCTTCGACCCGAAGACAGTGTAGGACGACGTGCTTCCAGCGGGCGAACCCGCCGCTGGCGGGCTCGCCCGCGTGCTTCCCCAACGCTTGTTTGACTAGATGCCGACACCGCTCAACGAAGTCGAGGAGATCGACTTCCATGGACAGAGTCGAATTCCTCGGCTTCATCCTTCTAAGCCGTGATATCAGTCGATTAGATCGCTATTCAACACGGCAATCCGATAAGCGATTAGCCCGCGTCTCGAACGTACTGCCTTATTTCTGTACTTTCGCAGTGTTGCTCTCGGTGAATTGTTGATCCATTGTGAACCGTCGCTTGAGCTCTACCACTACCCGACCTCCCAACGTTCCCGAGTGCGAGTGGCCGGCGGAATCGACCGATCGACCGGCTTCCGATCGCTCAACGCTATACCCACCGCATTCTGGACAGATGTAGTGTTCAAGCCCGTACGCTTCGTCACACCCACGGCAGACGTACCGCGCATCGCCGTCTCGTTCCTGCTTCCGGTTGGTGAGTACTCCCATATCACACACCGATATTTCAATACAATGGCCATAAACGGTATATACTTTGTGGAGAAGCAGTCGCACTTCTCCGTCTGAGTGAATGGATCAACTCGGCCAGACACCCGGCTCAAGCCACTTCTCATCCCCACACCGAGTACACACCCAGACCATCTGAGGCGGTTGTTCCCGGGGTGTGATTCCGAATCGGTCCTCTGTCGTGGTCCCCTCTGGCTCGTAATCGTGCCACCCGAATCGGCATCCCTGTTTCAAGATAGCGGTCATACTCATTGCTCTCATCCCATACTGGTGGCCAGCAAATCAGCTTCTGTCAGCTCTCACCAAACGCACTCCCTGGCGAGAACTCCGTCAGATCCTCGATCTCCTGTTCTAGCCGGTCGATCTCCTGGCGCAGTACCTCCGCCTCGGGATCGTCACTTACCGCCAGCCGGTCTTTCAGCCCCTGCAACCGCGTCTCCTTGCGTTCTTCGTCGACGTCGGCCTTCCGGACGTACTCACTTTCAGAGACGTCGTACACGGCCGACTCCGGCACAGAAACCACTTCCAGCGCTTCGTCGACCTTCCCACGATCGACACCTACCAACTGTTCGCGATCGATCCCCGTTCCCTCGAACGCTTCGAGCACTTTCTCGTCGTCTTTCAGCGAGCGATTCTGGCGCGTCGTCCGCTGGACCGAGCCGTACTGGCCATGTGCTGGTCGGTCGTGTTGGACGCGGGTGAGTAGTATGTCGGTCACGTCCTGCCGGAGGTCGTTTGCGTTGCGCTGTACATCCGACAGCAGCGTGTATAGGTTCACCAGCGCCGGTGTCTCTACCGCGTCGAGAGCCGTGAGGTCCTCGCGTTCGAGCGCGTCGATCAACAACAGCATGTCCGCATAGACGTCGATATCCGGCTCCTCGCGCTCTTCGGACTCGCTCTCCTCACTCATCGAGAGGTGCGGCGCGTCGTCTAGCACCGCGCTCTCGTCGACCTCATCCAGTTCGGTCAGCGTCCCTTCGCGCTCGTCGAGCACGTACCGTGGGTGGAGTGCGAGCACCGCCGCGTAGGGTTCGGCCTTCGGTGGGAGTCGGTCGAGCTCGTAGCCATTCAGTGCCTCGTGGGTGTGCTCGGCGAGCGCTTCGAACTGCTCGCGATCCAACGGTTGTGAGTCACCCGAATCGACGTCCTCGATGATGATCCGTGGCTCTTGGACGTCGGTGATCTGAAAGCGCCTCGACGCCAACGGCGTGATGAGCGTCGCATCGTCGGGAAGGTCCTCACAGCGCTCGCAGAGCGTTCCCCACGTCGCATCGAACGGAATCGCCATACCATCTCCTCGGAGAGCCTACCTGAAAACAACCGTGGGCCACACACCGGAGTTTGAGTGACAATCCCGTCGTTGTGGTGTGTTCTGCTCTTGGCGACTCGTCGATGTGAAGAGCACCACAGTACTGGCGAGTGAGCCAGTCGATCAGTCTCCTGGACCGATGGTATAGTGAGCAATCTCGCTCGATTCGCAATTCGGACAGGATTCAGTGTCGGGCTTGACGCTCGCGCCGCAGTCACGGCATTCGATGAGAGAGATTTGCGTCGACTGCGAGAGGATTTGTCTTACTGTCTGTATCATAGCGGGGAAAGAGCGTGTGACGCGCTCTGGTGAGGTCGGGCCGTTCCGCCCTCACTCCCGAGTATCCATCCGACTGTTATAGGGACTTCCCTACAGCAGTGAAAGTGAAACCGACGGACGAAGCCGCGGGCGATGTCCCTTTCGAGTTACTTCTCAGTCGGCGTAATCCGAACGCGATCATCGACGTAGTAGATACGACCACGATTGTCAAGCATGTCGAGCGCGTGGGCGGCATCGGACTCGCTAAATCGGTCGTCGTCGGCAAGCAGTGCTTTGGCCTCGTCTTTCGGGAGGCCATCACTCTCGCTGTCTCTGTCGCCGACCGCCTCAGTCAGGACAGTGAGGGCATCGTCAGCGAACGGCGGGAGCCGCCGTTCTCGGTCCATACACGGGGTTTGACTCGACGACTATGAATCTGTGTCAGACAGCGGTGCTGCTACAGTTCTTCGAGGTGTTCGATTCGTTGTTTCGAGACGTTCGCTTCTGTGATCGTTTCGGGCATCCACTCTGGACCGTCGTTGGGAGCGTCCTCACGCCACGCCCACCCCTCGTAGATGTGAAGTTTGTGCGTCCCCCGTTCGCGGAGGCGGAACTCCTCTCTGGGTGCTGCGTCCTCGCTTTCGCTGGGGTCGAGTTTTCGGGCAGCCTTCAACGCTGCTTGGTGAGGCATTTTCCCCGTGAACACGCTGGTTTCCTCACCACTCTCCTCGCGCAGTGCGAAGTTCCGCTCGTCATCCACCTCTCTTGCCATGGTTTGGCCCCTCCAAGCGTATCCATCAACGAGAGTAGGATAAGAGTATCCCCTGCAGTAATGGGGTTTCCTCAGTGGAGTGGTCGAACGTCAAAGATTTCACTCGGGTTCGCCGAGTGTCTCTTCGGCGAACGAATCGTCGAAATCGTCCGTTCCGGAGTCAGCGGTACCCGACATCTCGTCGCGAACCCGCGCGAACGCCACGTTTTCCTTGGCCTGTTCGATCTCGATGGTCACCTCATCGTCCGGGCGCGTCCCAGGCACGATCACGACATACCCTCGGTCGATTTTCGCGATTCCGTCGCCTTGATCACCAAGTGAGTCGATCGTCACCTCGCGGATGTCGCCCGGTTCGACCGGTGGTGACTGTTGGCTGGAGTCACTCGAACCCGACTCTGACGACGAAGTAGTATCCGGTTGCCGTCGAGTCACACCATCGTCAGATTGAGGAGTACTCGAGACGATCGCTACGCGGTAGGTTTCGCCAGGGGTGATTATTCCCTGATCGAGTTCGGACCGGGGAATCTCGATCCTGTAGGAGTCACCAGACTGGTCGACTGACGCACTGAACAGACACGACAGCTGGTCGGGAATCTCAACCATTACACTACGCCTTTACGGCGGGCAATACGAAATTGCTGTTGCACTGGAACTCTCTGTAGAGCCCAGCCAAAAGTGTGGATCGCGATCGCCAGACTGGAGCAGGGAGCATCGAAAGACTCACTCCTCGACAGAAACGTGCTGGTTTTCCCATTCACGACGCGCTTGTACCTCACGACGGCCGCGATTAGTGACGCTGTAAGAGTTCGTTCGGTTGTCGATGGTTCCTTTTTCGAGGAGTCCCTTCTCGACGAGTTCATCGAGGTTCGGGTAGAGCCGTCCGTGGTTGATCTCTCCCGAATAGTCCTGGTCCATCCTTTCTTTGATCGCGAGTCCATGCGGAGCCGATTCGTTTTCCAATCCTGCTGTCACGTACAGTAAATCCCGCTGGAATGCGGTCAGATCTTCCATCATGGCCGTTTGATAGGTGAGACAATAACATCATAATACTGTCGGCCATATCTACTATGTCACACCGCTCATGGCGGTGGTGAAACCGAAAAGAGTCGCCGCTACAGATCGCGGGGTTGGACGGTCTTTCGATCGTTCTCTTCGGCGCGTCGACTCGCGTCCTCCAGCAGTTCACTCACCTCGTCATCGAGCGCATCGTAGAGGTCCGACGCGACGTTCAGTTCCCCGAGTTCCTCCTTCACGGCGGCTTGAACGATCAAATCTGCCATCGAAAACAGCGACTCCGGTCAGCCACTTATAATCAACGGCTCTATTGGCCGTCTCGCCGGGAATTATCCGGGCGATGGCCCTTCGGTCGTCGGAACAGCGGTCCCGTTACTGCTACTACTCTCGTCCACAAAGTCGACGACCTCACCGAACGCACTGAGAAGCCGATCGAGATTCTGAGCCG
The DNA here is from genome assembly GCF_028617175.1 of Halococcus sp. PRR34. Classification (NCBI taxonomy): domain Archaea; kingdom Methanobacteriati; phylum Methanobacteriota; class Halobacteria; order Halobacteriales; family Halococcaceae; genus Halococcus; species Halococcus sp. PRR34. The sequence continues at coordinate 60,387 of NZ_JAQJDA010000010.1, forward strand.
CTTGATCGACGAGGATACTCCCTGCTTCTCCGGCACCCGGCGGGACGAACGCGACCCCGCCGTAGGCGAGCAACAGAACCAGTATCGCGCCGGGAACGCCTGCGAGGGCGGTAATCAGCAGCGTCGTGGGGGTGAGCGCAACACCAAAGCCGAACCAACTGGCGACCATGATCGTGAGAACGCCGCCGACCGCGTTCGCTGCAAGCATTTTGAGCGACCCGAGTATCTGCCGCGCGAAAACCAGGGCAACGACCGCGATCGCGAGCACTCCGAGTGTGAAGCCGTCGACCATGCGAAACCCGTCAGAAATACAGGGCGTAAGTCTATCGGAATCTCGTCACAGTTATGATATATTAGCGCCCCTTCTGACTCTCCCGTTCCTACCTATTGCTCCAAGCAGCTCGCGTCAACCATCTCCAACAACCGAAAAGTGAGAACTACGGGCTATCTGGCACGTCGACGTCGAGTCCACGCATCTCAACGATGTATTCAGCAATCACTTCGGGATGGTCCGCCGCCATACGCATCATGGCTTCTTGACGCTCGCGCTGAGTGACGTTGCGAAGCCCGATCTCGTTGCGCATCACGAGCACGTCGTACCGATCCATCGCGTCCTTGTACCGCTCAGACGTCTCTTGAAGACAATACAAGGTTTCCCGATCAAAATCATCGCCGGAATACGCTGGTTTGCTTTCCTCGACCGGGGTGGATTCGCTCTCAGCCTCGTCGTTACTTTCGTCTTCGGTAGATGTGCTCATGGGCTCTGAGTCCGCGTCTTCGGATGGTTGCTCGTCGGGTTCCACTTCCGTCTCTGGCGCTGCATCCTGCTCCTCGGATTCGTCCGGTTCCGGTTCCGGTTCTGGCTCCGACGCCGATCCCTCGTCACCCTTATTATCGAGTTCGTTGAGCTCGTCAATTCGACTGTTACCCATCGACACCACCCCGCTCGGCAATATCGGCGAGAACGTCGAACCGCTCGATCATCTCGTGGTCGGGCTCGTACTCTGAGAGTGGAATCCCGTCTTTCCACGCTCGTTTGATCTGGATGCGATCACGAATGCCGGGGCCGACACTATCATCGAACCGCTCTATACGGGCAAAGGAGGGCGTGTATTCCGGGTACTGCTCCTCTAAGATCTCGATGAGTTCTCGTAGTTCGTTGTTGTTCGACGTCTCGTTGGGGACTAGGGCGAGAATATCGACGTCTCGGTGCTTCCGAATCGGATCAATCTGCCGGTCCCGCAGCATCTCGAAGCCGCTCACACTTTCTCCACCGTCGTCGAGCGGCACGATCACGTTTCCGGCAGCGTAGATCGCCGAATCCATCCACAGTGAATCCGGGGATGCCTCGGTGTCGATCACGATGAAATCGTACACCTGCTCAAGTAGCGGCTGAACGATTTGCTCGTCCATCCAGGTCATCGACATTCGCTTGCTGTCGATCCGGGTCTGGTAGTGAGCTAAATCCTCGTGTGAAGGCATTACGTCAAACGGGAGTCCGGTTTCCTCTCCGGGCACGATTATATCGCTGAACCCTACGTCTTCGTCCTCGTCGTCATCGAGGAATTGCCCGAAATGAGTCCCATTCTGAAAAGCGTCCTTGAGCCCGACTCCCTCGGTTAGATTACCGGAGGGGTCGGTGTCGATTACGAGTACGTCGTGTCCTCGCTTCGCGAGCCGATCGGCGAGGTTGATCGAGATTGACGTCTTTCCGACACCGCCCTTATTGTTCGCGATCGCGATTGCCCGCGATTCTCCGTTTTCCATAGGTGTCATTATTCTCCGTTACCCCGGTGGATCAGGGCACGGGTACAGCATCTCTCGCATCCGTTATAGTTTTTGGGTTGTATAGCTGCTCTCACCTCTACAGACAGGGAAGCATCTACAGCAGGTGTAGCATCTACAGATGGTGTCGCAGGTATCGGTACTCCTCCTCTGTCTTCGGCCCTCAACACTGCTCGAAAGAAAAGCTGCTATGCGGCTGCCATAACCCGGATTATCACCCGATTAGGCGACTCTTAGTGAACGGGATGAGTGAGCTGGAAGTAGCCGCTGATCGCGAGTGCGATGAGCCCTAGAGCCAGATAGATCCGCGACGACGTGGGACTCACGCCTATCAGGATCAACACAAGCGCGATCGTCGCGAACAGCCCGCCCAACAGGCACTGTTGAGGTGGTTTGAGAAACGAGCAGGTCGTAGCGAGCTCTGTCCATGAAACTCGGAAACCTGTTCGAAGAGACGTTAACCGTGGATTGTGATGAGGTTTGGGAGAACGAGCGCACCCCGAACACCCCTGGCCGTCAATCACCCCGAGACGTACGTGATCGGCGACGCGCACGTGAACACGTGCGAGAACCGCCACGGCTTCGTGGGGCAATAGCTCGGGAAGTTTCGAGGGGTTTCAAAACACCATCTTCAGGGCCATCTTGACTTCCTCGGCCTTCAGCTGAACGCTGCCGAGGACTGGTTCAAAATGCTGCTGGGTGACGACTCATAGAGATGAGCGTACATCAATACAGCCGACCGTCCAAGCAACGTCTCAATCGGCCTCGTGACCTGCAAGGTAGCCCTGACGCAGCGCTTCCGAGCGCGTCGACGCGAGTTTCTCCTCCAAGTACGGGGTGAGCGGCGTGAGCCTCCGAAGCCGCTCGTCGGACCACGCTTCACGAAGGCGGGCAATCGCGTGGTCGATCTCCTCTTGGCCGTACATTCCGCGCTCGTCGCCACCCTCGATCGGGATATGCTCGTCGACGAACTTCCGGGCTGCTTCCCATCTGTCGAGGTCCAGCACGCGCACGGCAATCTCGTCGAGCTCGGCGCGACGGGCGGCTTCCATCCGCTTGTGACCGCCGACCGTCTCGTACTCGTCCTCCGAAAGCGGTCGCACTGCTGGAAACGTCAACAGGTGGCCGCGCTCGCGCGTCTGCTTCACGAACTGCTGGTGATCCGGGTTGTCGTATTCGCGAGCGTTGTACGGTGAGGGGGCGATCGCATCAACGGCGATCTCTCGGATGGGGCCGCCTGACTCAATCCGCTCGACCGTCTCGGGTTCGTTGATCGTGACCGGGCCGACTTTCTCCCCGTCGTCGCGAACTGCGTCGTACAGCAGGATCGCGTGTTGATCGTAATGCCACTCGCGCGCCCACCCTTCATAGGTGTGCTCCGAAGTGGGAACGCGAACGTACGTACCTCTGAAATCCGCGTCGAGTTGGTAGTAGAACGGGTCTTTTGCCATCGTTACGTGCCCTCGGCGTCTTCCTCGAACCACTGCCTGAGCTCGTCTCGCGTCCGAAAGACGAACTGTTTGAACTCCGCTGTCGAGCTTGGTGAATCAGGCCACTCGTCGCGACGGGCTGTGATACAGATGTGCGGCTCCGTGAGGGGAACCTCCTCACCAGTGCTCGGGCAAAGTTGGGTCTCCCCCTCCCGACTCGGACAGGTGCGCCGGTGAACCGTACTGAACGACCACCCTGACTCGGAGTGAAAGGCCGGAAGTGTCGGCCACGGCTGGCCGGGCGGTGCGTACCCACGGACGATTTCTTCGACCGACTCCGGTTTCGGCGGTGCTGATCCGTTCTGCGAGGACATCATGATTCTCCTGAGCGCGCACTGAGGTCGTCGAGAACTCTATCGACACGAGTCGATGACAGGCCCTCGATCTCGAGCAACTCCTCGCGAGTGATTCCTACCAGGTCCTCGGGTGAGCTGTAGCCGCGCTCACGAAGCCGATCGGCGACAGCCTCGCCGATCCCAGCAACGTCGGTGAGCTCGCTCGTTCGGTCGCGCTCAACCGGAATTTTGCGGACGATCGGCGTCTTGAACCCGAGCATCCCCTCCGCTGCATAGACGGTGATCTCAGGCCGCTCGCGTCGACTGAGCCCCTCAAGCTCATCGACCGAGATACCAAGAGCCTCAACCATTTCAGCGGGAAGAGTCACCGAATACCCCTCATACGGTACATCATCCCCACGTCCATGTTCGCGATAGACCGCATACTCAGGATCCGCGGCACCGGCTTGTCGCCGATAGCCGACTGCTGGGATGAGTCCCCCGAGTGACTCGGCGGCCTCGGGGTGGTAGCTCACTGAGTGTGGGTCGTCAACCTCCGAGGCGAGTCCGGCTGCCCGAATCGCCGTCGTCGCCGTCAGCACGGTCATACGACTCTGCCCGTCTTCATCCGATCCCCTCACACGCGGTCGGGCCGTCTGGACGGGTGTAAGCCGAAGGACGTCGCGACTGTCGTCAACGACACGATCGGGGTCCTCGGGTAGCGCCTCGATCGGAACGTCGAACCCCCCGGCGGGGGCGAGAGCGATCATCCGCTCGCCCGCAAACACGTCGATTACCAGCGGATGCTCCTCGTCGTGCTCGCCCTCGGTATGGGATTCAAGCGCTTCGACCACCTCCTTCGGCAGTGCGATCCGAATTGAGGCTTTTCCGTCGGTCGTCGCCGTTCGAGTGTACCGGTCACGCGGGGCGTCCTCGTCTGCCGCCGCCCCGAGTGCCGGGATCACGCCGAGCTCCTCGATCTCGTGAGGCTTGAACTGGAACGTTGCACCCTCGTCGAGTCCGGCGGCTTTCACCGCCTCCGTGATGGTGGCTCGGTATTCGTCCGTTCCCGTTTTCTGCCGGACCTCAACGGTCTGAACGTGCTGGATCGGTAGCGGTTCTTGCTCCTGCTGCTCTGGTTCTGTGCTCATGGTCTGGATTCCTGATTGTACCATAGGTGTTCACCTGAATCGACTACGCTACCAATATACGGGGGAATCCGGTAAAAAACTGTCGGCCTACCCTTGCCGTCGATCCGGTCAGGGGATCGACATTCGCCTGTCAGAACGTCGCGAAGCCCGCCTGCTTTAGTATTTCGTCGTCACAACCCGGCGAGAGCTCGTACTCAAGCATCCGCGCGATCGACTCGGCGAACCCCGCGCGCATGGTCGTCGAATCCTCACCCGTGGGGAACGATACGCGGTGTTGCTGCCACGACTTATCCGGGATTTTGCCCTTGCTGACGGCGTTCTCCGGCGTCGAAATATCGAAACTGTCGAGCAGTGGCTTCTCAGGATCGTCCTCGACGGACTCGCGGATCGCTCCGATGAGCTCGGCGGACGTCCCGACACCCAGGCCGTGAACGTCGACGTCGTAGCCTGCGACCTCGCGAAAGTCCCGAATGTGAGCAACCTGCTGCTCGCCGCTCATGTCACGCATCCCGCCGAGCGCGAAGTGGTCCACTTTCGAGAGACAATTCAGACTCCCCGAGTCGAACGGCGGTGCGATCGGCACGATCACGTCGGCCTCGCACTCGTGACTCGTGTATTCGCCGAGGAACCACTCGTAGGCGTCCGCTGCGTGGATACCCTCGCCTGCGGGGTCCGATTCGGGCGGCCAATCCTTGCCGACCACGTACTCGGCGTCGAGTTTGTGAGCCGCGTCGAGCACGTCCTCGACGGCATAGTAGGGATCGTTGACCACGGAATCAACGATTACTGAGTCGGCGCTGTCAGCCACGCTCGGGCGGGCTTCATTCGCTGCGACGAGTCGGTTCGGCCACGAATACCGGGGATTGATCCCGGCTACATACACGTCAACGGGACACGCCTTGTGCAAGCGCTCGCGGGCGTCGATCTCACGAGCGTACCGTTCGGGGACCTCGATCGTTTCGGTGCTGTCCTCGTCACTCGCGCTCTCTTGCGAGCTCGCACGCTCCGAGGTGGTTTGCGTCGTTGCCATAGGTGTTCACCGGGGCGCTCCCCCTTGCTACCAATATACGGTCGGATACTGATAAAGTCTTCGTCTCAACTACGACCCGTTTCCGGCGCTATCCCTGGCTGGCAAACCGACCGAGACTGGTTTGCCCGGTGGGATCGGCGGGAAGCGGGCCGTCGCCGTCGATGAACGTGCGAGCGAATTCGCGGGCGGTAGTGAGTGCAACCTCGATACCGCACTCCTCGGGCGGATCGGCGATCTCCTGCTGCTCATTGTCGTGAGCACCCTTCCAAGGGGCGAGTGCAACCGTCGAGTTCCCGCTCCCGGCCCACGTCTCGACTTTCAGATACGGGCACGAGTCGGCACTCATCTCGTCGGGGAAGTTGCCACCGGCGAGCCGATCGACTTCGCGAGCGTCGGTTTGGTGATACAGGATTGTGGTCGTTCGGCTGTTGATCCGGTAGCTGGCGAGCTCGTAGCCAACTGGCGGCTGAAACGCCGCCTCGTGGATTCGTAGGTGCGACCACTCGCCCTCACTGTAGTTGTTCATCCACTCGATGGCGGCCTCAATCGCCGTCACGATGGCCTCCTCGTGGGATAGATCCCCGCGATCGTCATGATCGAGGTCGACGATTCGCTCTTTGCTTTCTAACCCGCTCGTGCGGTCGTCGGTGACTGCTGCGTAGCTGTTCCTGAGCGACTCGAATACCCGAATCGCGAGCGGTCGCTCGCCCTGCTCGTACTGCCAGCAGTGGCCGTTCGTGCGATCATCCGGGTCGTGAATCCACCCGTTGACCGCCGTCGGCAGGTCGAAACCATCGGGGAGCCGTGGTTTCGTGGGCATACTATCGAGCCTCCTGACCGATCGTATCGCGTTGAATCCGTCCCATAGGTGTTCTCCGGGGCGCTTCCCCGCATCACCAATAAACGGTCGGGCACGGATAAATATGTCAGAACGGTATTTTGAAGGAATCGCTCGATCGAGCGGAAGCCGCGAATTGGCGAGCCGTCAGCAGCTAGCCATTCCAAAGAACAGCCATACCGATCCGTGATTGCCTTTGAGCCCGTTGCGCTTGCGGTAGCGCTGGGCCACCTGCGTCCCGCTGAGGTTGATCGCTCCGGCGTTCCCCCACTTGTCGTCTATCCGGTCGTCTTGCTCGGCCATGAGGCTGTTCGCGTATTTCTCCTTGTCTCGGTTCTTGTGCTCCGAGTTGGGGATCACGGTGTAGCCGGGCTTTTCGGCGATCGTCCCGGTGTATCCCGCCTTCCCGTGACGGTATTCAGCCTCCTCAACCGCTCGACGGAACGCTTCGTCGGCGTCACTGCCGAACGCTTTGGTGAAAAACGACGCTGCACCCATCTTAGGCCACCTCCTCCACCGTGATCGTGACGTCACCCGTCTCGTAATCAGCCTCGACGAGCTCGACGTCGTATTGGTCCGACTGAGTAGCTGCTCGGTAGGTCCATTCCAGGTCGTGACCGTTGTTCGCGAAGGTCGGGCGACCATACTCACCTTTGTCGGTGATTTTGCCGCGTACAACCTTGGAATCGTAGAATATCGTCGAGACGTAAGGCGCGCTCTGTGTCTCGACCATCGCCTCCGTTCGCTGCGGGACGGCGACTCGTCGGGGGTCGTCAGCGACAAATGCCTCCGCTCGCTCGACGCTATCCTCGATCTGCCGGGTACGTTCGCCCGTTCGGGCGTCGACGGGCACCGTTCGCTCCGCGTGTTCCTCCGAGAACAGCACGCTCTCGAAGGTCCGAGTCCCGAGAATAGCCTCGGGATCGAGGGGCGCGTCTGCGAACGGTTCGGTTTCGCTCTGTTCTTCGCTGTCGTCCGCGTTCGGCTGGTTCCGTTCCATAGGTGTTCTCCGGGGCGCTTCCCCGTACTACCAATATACGGTCGGAAACAGATAAGTGTAGCGGAATGGTTCTATCGAGAATCGGAATAAGAGCCGCTCACATCCATACAAAACGTCGTTTCTGCACGTCGAATACATATCGACGACGGGGTGTTAGAGAGATTCGCTGAAGTCTTCGTACTTTCCAACATCGCAGATTGGGTATCTGTTGAAATCGGCGTGCAAGATACAAAGCGCGTATCTTGCACATAGATAGCCACGATAACGATACAGACCGATGAATCTCGGTTCTGTTGAAATCCTATTACTATGATACATTTGCTGAAATATCCGTTCGATGGGTGTGCTTATTGTTCAATGAGCTGTTTTTGCTCTTCGAGCGTTTCTTCGTGGTCTTCAACAGCATCTCCCCGAGCCATTGTATCTCCAGTGAGACGGTCTGACAATTCTTTGAGACGGTCTTGTTTCCCGTAGAGGACAAGCGTGTCCCCCGGTTTCGTCTCCACATCTGGTTGCGGCGCACCAATGTATGAGTCATCTCGGCGGATGCCGAGTATTAACACACCTTCGCTCGGTAAATCCAATTCGGTGATCGTCTTCTCTGCCAGCCAATCACTCGTGTTGATTTCCACCTCCGCTACACGATACTCGCGCTGCAACCCGAGTAATTGGGCGTAATCCGTGACCTCCAACTCTGTCGTCTTACCAAGCCCCCACTCAATGAGTGGCGTAACGAGGCGGTTGAACCACTGACTCCGTGCGAACAGAATGATTACACCGGCACCACCGAGAATATACAGTAAGTTCAACAGGTTTTCGCCACCAGTACGCGTGAACGAAAGGATAAGCGACGAAATCGCACCGAGGAGTCCAATACTGCCAAGGCGAATGAGCGCCTTCACAGTTTTGCGGCGGCCTGTCGTGGCGACAGTCCGTTCGGCCTCATCGGTCGTGTATCCCGCTCCAGAGAATGCTGATGCGGCTTGGAAGGAGGATATATCTGGAGAGAGGCCTGTCATCTCCAGCGCGATCGAGCCAATACGCACAATCAACAATGAGAGCGCGAAGATGACCAGTAGTGACAGTATTGGATACGTGGCAACCATACCGAGATGTGGATCCCCATATCTGTAAACATTCACCACCCCACGTAGAGAGTGCACGCTCTGCATCGGTCACGCCATTACTGACGGGAAATGTGCAGATCGGACGCGTCTATGCAAGATACAGGGCGCGTATCTCGCACGCCCTTCCACTGACTGATTTCGTCTGTTGGTTTCTCCCCACGTTTCAGAGCCTGACGGCCAAGTGCTATCCGGTTCAGACACTATTTGGCAGTAGAGATGACACGGAATGCTGCCGACCGAATCGGTATCCTCTGCTCTGCGGATCAGCCAGTGTTCTCCGCAGTCGCCGACCGCCTTCGTGAATCCGGTTATGCTGTCCGATTCTTCGATCCTCGCTCCGAAATCTCGTCGAGTAAACTCGACGACCTCTCACTACTTGTCAACAAGCAATTCTTCCCGGTCACGCTCCCTTCTCTTGACCACGCCCGGAGAACGGGTATACCTCTGTGGAACAATCTCCCTGCAACGATAGCGTTTAGCTCCCGCCTGATCTGTCTGCAAGCGCTTGAGGAAGTGGGATTTAATACCCCCACAGTGACGTTTGAGAAACCCGCGGGAGAGTACGTTGCAAAGGACTACTACATCTGGAATGGTGAGCCCGAACTGAACGGCGATGGGGACTTCTATCAAGAACTCGTCCCGACGAATCCGGTCGATTACAAGTACTATGCCGTCAACGATGGGGAGTGCATACAGACGGAGGGCAGGCGCGTCACGTCGAAACTGTACGGCCCAAAGCGATTCCTCAGCAAGGCTCGAGCCAGACCGGGGCTTACCGCCCGCCTCCAGCGTCTCGTCGAACGAACCGACCTTCGAGGTCTCGGGGTCGATTTCGTCCGGGATGCGGAAAACCGATTCTGGGCTATCGATCTCAATCTCGCAGCGGGATATCGGAATACCGGGTTAGAACCTGCGATCTGTCGTTCTATCCGTGCAAGCCTTCCCGAGTAATAATCTACCGCTGGGACACGTCCCTTGTACCTGGCAGTTGTTTTTGTATGGACAGTAGGATACCCCACTACACCTCGCACGCACTTCCTGACACCGTTTCGCCAATTCACGCAGTATGCATGAGATACGGGGCAGTAGTTGATTACTCGATTTCTAGTTGGCCACCTTCCCCATCTCCCTCACTGCCGTTCTCGTCCCATTCGAGTTCGAACTCGATACTTAATTCACCGGGCCCATTCGTCGGTCCCTCACGCTCGGCTTTGACCTCGAACGTCGGGCGAGCTGGCGGCTCCATCGTCACGGACTCGGATCCCGATTTGAGTGTGATCGCATCCCCTTGTTCCAACTTATCGGCTACACGGCGAAGGTATGCTGCGATCTCTTCCTGACTCTGATCGCTTTCCGATTTGAACAGGACTTCTTCAGGCATGTAGACACCTACACCGCCAATACTGATAACTGCAACCCTCTGTCGGGACCGCTCTGCTGAATATATCCTCTCTATCTTGCACGGCAGTTCTGACAGCTGGTGGGACGATTGTCTGGTGGGAGTATGAGGACTTCTGGTAAACACTATAGAGGCTGCTCGCGTTCCGGGATTAGAGGCCCAGGCCAGGAGAAACCGGGTGCCTACTCCTCGGGGAAAATCTCGTCGAACAGTGCGAAGTATTCGCGGGCTACGGTTGCGGGCATGGTGAACTGTCGTTCCCACTCGCCCTCCCAGCGCTCATACAGCGATATTTCCCGCCCGACCTCCGTATCCTCGACTAGGATTGCGACGTCGCCTCGTTTGTGCCACGTCGCGTCTTTCCGGTCCTTTGGGTCGGTCATGAGCCTGAGAGGGTCGGTTTCGACTGATCGGTAAGCTCGACGTCGGGATCGGCGACAGGGCCGTGGTCGGCACAGTCCCAACAAAGCGGCTGCTCGGCCACTGAGTCCCGATCGGTCGACTCACCGCACTGGCGGCACTCGCTCATTGTTCCCTCCGCACGGTCCACAAGGTCGGCCCACAGTCCGTATCGGTGTATCGGTCAACGACTAACCCGTTCGATAGGGGTGACTCCTCCTCGATCGTCGGAAGGTGCGACCCGGCGATTGCACCCGATACCTCCGGGTCAATATCGTTTAGATCTGACGCGCGAAAGTACCGATAGCTGTTGCCGTTCTCGTCGGTTTCAAGCAGCGCTGCGAGTGCGTTCTCAACTCGTTCGCGATTCGTGAGTGACTCGGTAGTGCTCATATGTTCGCGGCCTCCTGGTGTTCGCGATCGTCGGCTCGAAGCGTGTCGAGACACGACCCACAGATTTGTCCGTTCGCGGGGACGACGTTGCCGCATACCTCGTATCGGACACAAGCATTCTCCGGGCTGGCTTCGGTGCCGCCGAACGCGGCCAGATCCGACTGGTCGGAGCTCATTGATAGAGGCGATCGGGGAGGTCTTCGGACCATTCACACGATAGGCAGAGCACCCAGGGACCGTTGCCCCCGAATATCAGGCTGTATTCGTGCTGGTGGTCGTGTTCTGAGTGTATCCACTCCTCGACTGGCTGTAGTTGCTCGTCGGTGATTTCGCTGACGCCGGGGCCACCGATCACCGCCTCGACCTCCCCACTCATCCGTCCACCTGCTCGGACTCGTCGGTATCTCCGTCACCACCTCCGTCGTCGACGTCGCGATTGATGGTCACCGATCGGCTCTCGGCGAGCTCGAACGCGAGCATCCGATCACCCGCGAATACGGTGAGCTCGGGCGGATCGTCCCAGTCGATCGCGTCGATCTCGGGGAACCCTGGGATCGCCTCAAGCGCCTCCTCGGGGATATGCAACCGAAGCGTCTGGCCGCCGGCTCCTTCCTCGAGGATCTTGCGCGTGAGCGGCCCGCTCGAAATGTCCTCGTCGGGGCCGAACCCGAGCGCCGGAAGCATCCCGATCTCGTCGACGGCCCCCGGTTGGAACCGGAACGATCCGCCTGCCTCAAGCCCGGCGGCTCGGATCGCCGGAGTGAGAGAGACGAGTATCAAGCGCCCGCTTTGGGATTGGCGCTCGCGAACGGTCACTGTCTGTATCTCGTTGATTGAAACCTCGTCGTCTGACATGGGTTTGGGCTGAGTCTCCTGGGCTTCCATAGGTGTTCACTCCTGATTGAGCGGCTTTCTGGCGGGGAAGCCGCGAACCGGGACGCCCGCGCGCTGAGTCGAACAGCGTCGACGTCTGCGATCGTCCGAACGTCGACCACCACGGCGCGGGAGGGACTGCTGGCTACTCCGCCGTCTGACCGTCCTCACAAAGCTCGATCGCCGTCCATCCGATCCGATCGCACCGGTAGGCGTCTCCGTCGAGCACCACGATGTCGCCGACCGACAGGCTCCGCGTTTCGGCCTCGACGAACGCCTGCGATTCCTGGCCGCTGCCGCGATTCCACCGCTCCCACAGGTCCGACAGGTCGACGACATCCTCCTCACCGGCGAGCTCGTAGTGCTCGATCAAGTCACCGATCGACAGGCTGGCACCGTTCGGATCGTGGCGGATCTCGCGGGGTCGCTCGCTCTCCCCATCGGCCAACTGGTAGACGGTCGCGTGCTGGTGAGCGTCCTCGAGGTCGCCCGCTGCGTCCCGCTGGGCCTCGCGAACCGCCTCGGGATCGTCGCCGTACTCCGACCGTGCTACCGGGTCGTCGATCCCGCCAACGCGCCCGTGGCCGGGGCGATCGGCAGCGGTGATTCTCTCGGGGCTGTTCTCGACGTTCGTACCGCGCTTGCCACGGTGCCGTTCTTCGCGTTCCATAGGTGTTCTCCGAGGGGGCTTCCCTCGTGTATCTACATTGTAGAGTTATACGGAAAAGGGTTTCGTCCTCGACTCAGCGCGAAAACCGGTCCCGCGATCGCTTACTCGATCTCGGCGGCGATCGCGTCGATGATCGTGCTCGACGTCGTGGCGATCCGACTGAGGTGGCCCCGAATCTCCTCGGCGTCGTCGTTCTCCCACGCCGCGAGATAGAAGCCCGACCCGCTGACGTCAAGCCCAAAGTGGCGACCGACCACGTAGGCGACTGCCTCGGCTTCTAGCTCTCGCTCTTTCCGGTCGTCCGTCTCGTTGCCCTGATGTAGCAGCGCGTGGGCGAGCTCGTGGGCGAGCGTCCCGGCGACGGCGGCGTTCGCGCGGTCTTTGACCTCGATCGTCTGCTCGGCGGTGTCGCACACGCCTTTCGTGCTGCCGCGCGTCCACTCGTCGGCGTCGACGATCTCGACACTACTCACGAGGGCGTCTGCCGCCGTGAGCATGGCGTCGAGTAGGTCGTCAGCCTCGCCCTCGGCGTCGGTCGGAAGCTCCGGCAGCGGCTCGCCCTCGGTCTGTGAGACGTCGAACACCGAACCCGTCCGCCACGTCACGATCCCGCTATCCCACTCCTCGGGGTCGGTGTCGTCGTACTCGCACCCGATACTATCGTGATAGTCCGGCGTGTTCCCGCACTCCGGGCACGTATGCTCGGCAGTGTGCGGATACAGGATATAAATCGCCTCCTCGCCCGACTGAACCTGCCGATCAAAGTCGTCTTGCCACGTCCGATACCCGGCGACTCGGGTCGCGTGCGGGCACTGCATTTTGATGAGCAGCGTGTTCCGGTAGCTGTAATTGTGAAACGCGCTCTGCGCGTCGAGAAACTCTTTCAGCGTCTCGCTCTCGCTCGCGGAACTGGCCTCGTCGATGAGGTCCTCGACGAACTCCTCGGTCGCTTCCCGCATATCGTCTTTGCGCGTGTCCTTTTCCCCGAAATCCGCCGCGTCCGTGGTGGTTTGCGTCGTTGCCATAGGTGTTCACCGGGGCGCTCCCCCGCATCACCAATTTACGGTCGGATACGGATAAAGGCTTTGATCCCGGTCGGCGATCGGTGGCTTAGTCGGCGGTCTGAAAGCCTGATACCGGCGTCTCTCGGAGTCTGAGCTCGGCAAAAAAGCGGCTACGGGCGTGACGCGCCTACTGCCACCAAGCGTATTCGGTTTCGGGTGCGTCCTCGTCGAGTTCAATCCCGAACTGTTCCAACTGGTCCCGAAGTTCGTTGGTTTCCGCGAGCGTTCCGAAGTAGTCCGACTGGGCGTCGATCACGGCTTCTGCGACCTCTGCGGGCTGTTCCTCGCGGTCAAGCCCTTCCTCGTCGGCTATGTCGTTGACGTCGAGTACCTGCACCCGCCCGAGTTGCGACTCGGCGTATGCCCGGTGGATCGACTCATCCGGCGTCTGCGCGTCTATCTCGTCAAGAATCGCCTCGGTCTGTGCGTCTCGGTCGTTCGCGTTCGACTGGTTTCGTGCCATAGGTGTTCTCCGGGGCGCTTCCCCGTATCACCAATATACGGTCGAATAAACTTAAAACGTTGGTCTGAACCAGCTACTCGTCGATCTGGCTATGTAATTCTGACCGCCGGGCGTCCCGGCGCTCTCGGGGAGTCTCGCCGCCGCTGACTGGTTCAAGATCCGGGTCCCGACCGGGGAACCACTCGGCGCGTTCGTCGAGTGCGAGCCACAATCGGGTATCGAAGCTTTGCCCGCCGAGTAGCACGATGTGGTCGCCGAGAAACACCCCCGCGGTCTCGGGGTCGATCGGGCCGCTGCCGCACTCACACCCGGCCATGAATCCGGCCCCGCCTGCCCGGTAAATCTGAACGTCGGCGCTCGGGACTTGGTGGGTCCGTCCGTGGCCGCAACTATACGACCCGATCACCCTCTCGGTCTCCGGTAGAGTAGCCTGAGCGACCATATTCAAGCCCCCGAGTCCCGATTAGCGAATCCGCCGAGGTCGGCCTGCGCTGGGCCGCTGTTCTCGGTCGCGTTTGCGTCCTCGTTGGGTATGGCTCCTCGGTCGGCTTCGACGTCGCCGGTATCGACTTCGGAACCAGCGGAAACCCCGGTGTCCCGGTCCTCGGCGGCCTCGATCCCCTCGGTGAGCCACCCGATCTGATCGCCGATCCCGCTGGTGTCGTCGAACGGATACACTACCTCAAAGCCGTGCTCGTCGGCGAGCGCGTCGAGTCCCTCGCGGAGCGGTTCGACGTATTTCTGGCCCGCGAGAATCACGATCCGACCGAGTGGATCGCGGTCGTCCCACCGATCGAGGTTGTGAACGCGGTTCTCGACGCCCTCAAGAATCGACTCGGCCCACTCCTCGACGGTCGCGTACTCCGCTCGATCCCGCTCATCGACGTCGAGCGGATAGTCGCTGATCGTTACGTCGTAGGGCCGGGTGCGCGACTGAGGGGCGAGAGAGCCATACAGCGCCGACAGGATCGCCCACGAGTCCCCGACTGTCTCGGCGTATTCGCGCTTTTTCTGAAAGTACGACGACGTATAGAGGTCGCGGGCGGGAGTAGGCGAGTTCTGTTTTTCGGCTCCACACCCGACGAGCACCATCGTTTCCGTCCGTTCGGTCTGGCTCATGCGTCGGCGTCCTCCTCGATTCCGTCGATCCCGTCGAGCAAAAGCGCGTTCCGGGCGTCGGCGTATGTTTCAGTGTGCTCGGTCACGTTGTACGCCGAGTCCCGCGAAAGAGTGTCGAGTTGAGTGAGCTCGTGGCGCGCGACGTCGTGAACGATCTGCTCGGCGTTCTCGATCACCTCGCGCGGGACCGGCTCGACCGTCCCTCGCGTCAGATACGACCGAAGGTGATCTAGCTGGTACGTGGCGTGCTTGCCGTTGTCGTCCTCGAACGTCACCGATCGCTCGCTCTCGGGACCGCTCTCGGCGGGCGCGTCGATCACCCGGAGGAACACGCCTGCATTGAGGTCGCGCAGGATCACGCCCTCGCGGGTGAGCCCCGACAATTCCGCGTCGGTCATGTTCTCGCGGTCGTCGCACCATGCTTGCACGGCCTCGCTCATCGTCACGAGGTTGGAATTGGTTTCCATAGGTGTTCACCTCTACATTACCAATATACGGTCGGGTGCGGATAAAGCCTTCGTCTTGGGATTGGGTTAACCACCCGATAGAGGCTCCAATAGGCCCGTGTATCCGGGTTTGACCCAACTGAGTTCCGGTCGAAAAGAGTCCCTCGCCCTCGACGCGCGCGATCGGGGCCGACCTACTCGGCGGCGGTTTCGAGCGTCTCGCGGGCGTTCACTGCGGCGTCGTGGTCGTCGGCCCCCATCGGGCCGCTCATACCCAGCGCGGCTTTCACCGCGTCGGCAGCGTCGGCACACTGCTGCTCGGTGAGCGCACCGGTGCGTTCGTCGCCCGCGTCGTCGAACGCGCTCACGATCTCCTCGGCGTCATCGAGCACCTTCACCGCGCTCGCCACCTCGTCGAACGCGGCGGCGGTGAGCGTCACGGGAACGGTGGTCTCGCCAGCACTGAGGGGCGTCTCACCGGTGACGGCGACGACTCGAACCATGTGCTTGCACATGGCCGACCGCTCGGCGTCCGGGCACGTACACGACCCTTCCAGCAGGTTCACCGTGTACGTACTCCCCGAACCGCTGTGAACGCGGTGCTCGCCCGGCGCGCTCGTCGCCTCGACGTGCATGAAACTATCGAGCGCGCGGTGGATACGCTTCTCCTCCTTGTCAATCGCGTCGAAATGCTCGTTCTCGCCCGATTCGTCGCCGTTCGCCGCTTGGGTTCGTGCCATAGGTGTTCACCGGGGGCGCTCCCCCTATGCTACCAATATACGGTCGGATACTGATAAAACCTTTGATCGAGCTCGGTGCTAATCACGCGATAGCAACCGCAAGCGGTCGATCAGGACCCGGCTGAACCTACCTCTGTCATTCGGGACGTTGCTGCTCGGCGAAATTCAACACTCCTCGCGGTCACTTATCGGCGCGCGCTTCTACCTTCCGGGTATCCTCAACGCCGGATACAGGGTCAACCGAAGGGCCGAATTTTGAACCGAACTCGTACAGTTCCGGCGCGCAGGAGATACACCAACCTTCCTCCTGTTCCTCATCGCTGTATTCCCACATATCCTTGCCGCAACCGACGCAAAACGCCGTCATCAACGGGCCTCCACGCAGGCCGCGTATCCCGAAACCCCTGTAACTCCGTGCTGTTCCTCGCTGTCGTCCGCGTTCGACTGGTTCCGTTCCATAGGTGTTCACCGGGGCGCTCCCCCGCACTACCAATATACGGTCGGATGCGGATAAAGGCTTTGCTTTGGTTCGCTCACGTCTGGCTATATCTGTCGGTATAGACCCTGAGATGCGATAATTAGACTGCGAGGAAAGTGCTTCACCGACGCCGGTTGTCGGTGGTCGGTCTATTCGTTGCCGTCGGTCTGGCGACTCTCACCCTCGTGCTTGTAGAGATCGAACAGGATTGCGCTTGTGAGGGCACTGAGACACGCGATTGCCATGCCTCGGAATGTCCACTGCGGGACGTCTCCGCCGTTCGCGGCGACGAACAGCGCGAAAAGGACACAGTATGCCAGCGTTCCGACGGCCCACGCGAGACTCGCGCCGTATGTTACCGAGACGATACTGATCGGTCGAAGCGGACTGAGGTCGTGTCGTTGCTTTCGTCCCATAGGTGTTCACCGGGGATCGCTCCCCGTATAACCAATATACGGTCGGATACGGATAAAGGCTTTGCCGCGGGTTCGATGCGACACCGCCAGAAAGCGTCTGCTGTGCCTGTTTTCTCGGGTTTTAGCGGCTCCGATCGCGGGGGTCGGCGGTTCTTACCAAACAATCGGACGGCGGTCATGATTAGATGTTTGGTAAGAGTGTCGGGTATGCGAGGGTTAGGGATCGCGGCGAACGGTGGTTGACTGATTCGGTGGATCGTCGCGCTGCTGTGGGCCGATAGCTGTCGCTTAGGAGGATAGTGAATGCAAAAGGCCCCCCGGTGAACACCTATGGATGGAGTTCAGAGGTGGGGCCTCTGCACTCGGTTGTAGACGGGGACACGTTGAAAAGCGTTTGCCTTGCCCTCCGGGGGTTGCTCCGATTGGCGGCTCGCTCTCCCGATCTAGTCGGCGCGAAAAGCAGCGGTGAGCTCGCGATCGACGGTGCGACTGGTGTTGCCAACTGTGCGGCGCTTAGTCGGCGAGCGGGTCGAGCATCCCCGCGACCGTTTCGAGGTCTTCGCGCAGCGCCTCGCGGTGACTGTCGAGCGTATCGGCGTAGTCGCCGATCTCCTGACCGGGGGCCGGGCACCCTTCCTCGGTGATTTCGAGGGCCACCCGGCGGCGGTGCTTGCAGTTCTCCGCGCCGTTATACTCCGTATCGGGACAGTCGCAACACTCGGGCTGATCGAGCACGACCATGTAGTGCTCGCCCGATTCGCTATGCACGTCGTAGATGCCGATGCACACGCCCTCGTCGTCAGTTTGAGGCACCACGATCATGCTCTCGCGGCGGGCACGAACGCCTCGGCGCTTCGCGGCGTCGAGGTCGTCCATGTCGGGGCTGTTCTCGTCGGCTCCGGCGTCGAGGGTTGCGGATTGTGCGATTGCCATAGGTGTTCCCCGAGGGGGGTTCCCTCGTATATCTACATTGTAGAGTCATTCACTTAAGGATTGGGTTATTCGACCGCCCTCCGGCGAATCGACGGGTTCAAGTGTCTGTATCTACAATGTAGATATATCGGGGCGATCCCGCTCCCGGTGAACACCTATGGAACCGACCGATCGCCCGCCGGGGAAGCCCCCGGCCATGCCAGCGGAACAGTTCGCCGACCGCGTGAAACGGATGGTGAGCCTGCGGAACGCACTCAACGCCGCCGAGTGTGTCGAATCTTCGGGCGTGAAACTCAACGAGGACGCTCGCGTGATCGGGTGGGCGGTGCTCCCCGACCGTGACGACTCGGCGACGTTCGACGCGGCACTCGCCGATCACGACACGACTCTCGATGCCCGCTCTCTCGATCCGCATGTCGCCCGCGACGGTGGAAAACTGGATGATCCGGGCGTGGCTGTCCGGTTCTCTGCCGACGAATGAACAACTGAGCGGCGGCTACTTCTCGCCCGTGGATCGTGGGGTTTAAGTTTATCCGACCGTATATTGGTAATACGGGAAGCGCCCCCGGAGAACACCTATGGAACACGAAGAAGCCGCCACCCACGACAGCGAGGAACAGGCCGACGAGCTAGTGATCCGCGTCTCCGGCGCTGCTCTGCCGGACGGCGAGCAAGAGCGCGAAACCATCCTACAAGACCTCGGACGACAGGTCGGGAGAATCCTGAGCGAGAACCACGGGATTCACGCTGATAGCGTGACCGGCGACGTGGGGCCGCAATACACTCAAATCGGCGACGGTTGCCCGGTCTGCGGGCACTCGTGCGTCGAACTTCGGGATTATACCTACACAGGCAACGGCGCGACCGCCTCGGCGTTCTGTCCCGAGTGTGAATGGGCTGGGACGGCGATCTACCGGCTGATCGACTACGAAGCCCACCGCTCCGAGGATGACTGGCGCTCGGCGGTGGCGTCTGACCGGAACTCGGCCCACTATCACGGGTACTGATGGCGCGCTCGAAAATCGAATACGATTACGAGCCGCTGGGCGAGAACGGCGTCAATATCACCCATTTTCGGGTCATCAAGGCCGAACAGCGGACGGGAATGGGAACTGCCGTGATGAGCGCGCTGCTCGATCGGTTCGCCGCTGAGGGGTACGAGTACGTGGTGGTGAACATGGGCGGCGGCGAGATCGCCTGCCGATTCCTCACCGATACGTTCGGAATGTCGATTGTCGAAGGTCCGAACGCCGACGGATTCGTAACTGCCGAGCGCGATATCAAAGGACGAAACACCGACTAAATCAGTGGGTTGATCGGGCGTTTCTGCTGCTCTTACGGCTACTATCTCGTGATTAGCACCGGACTCGATCAAAGTGTTTAAGTTTATCCGACCGTATATTGGTAGTACGGGGGAGCGCCCCGGTGAACACCTATGGCAACGACGGAAAAGCGGTCCCACGACGACGCACAACCCACAACTGACGATCGAGACGCCACCTACACCGGATACCGACGCTCGACCGAGCGCAACCGCGTGGTCGGCCCGGACGGGCGTCAACTCGATCCCCGCACCGACCTCGCAAACCACTCGCCGACCGGCCTCGAATGGGGCTACGGCGGCAGCGGTCCCGCACAGTTGGCGCTCGCACTGCTCGCCGATCACTACGCCGACACGGTGGCGTTCGACCACTATCAGGACTTCAAAAACGACGTGGTAGCCACTCTCGACGGCGACGAGTGGGCGATCAACGTCGCGACTGTCGAGAACTACCTCGATCCCGCTCAAATCGAGGACTCGACCCCGACGACCGAGATTTCCGGCCCCCACGATGAGATAATCAACGGCGAACCCACCGGAGAGACGTTCTACCGGTGTGAGGGCTGCGGGATGGAATCACTGAGCTCGGACCTGAAAATGAACGGCTGTCCCCGCTGCGATTGAGGCCGTACTACTCCGATAATCAAATCCAGAGGCGACAGTCATAAGTGGATACGACCGTATATTGGTAATGTAGAGGTGAACACCTATGGCACTTACATACGGTAACTCAGCACCGGAGGACCGCCACGGCTACGGCCCTGAGAATGAAGAAAACCCGTCACTGAAAGAACGGCTGAAAACCAGCATGACGGTGTTGAAAGCCGTCAAAATGGTACTAACGACAATCACCGCGCTCGCGTCGGTGTGGGCGCTGGTTCAAGGGATTCTCTAGATCCCATCGTCTTCGGTTCACGAACCGGTCGGTCGATTCGCTCATATTGCTAATTTCTCGCGGTAGCGCCGGTATAGGTCTTGTTTGAGCAAGGGAAGAACGGAACCTTTATCCGTATTCGACCGTATATTGGTGATATAGGGAGCAATCCCCGGTGAACACCTATGGGACGAGATATTGACGGCACGGACGCTGTTGACCGCTTCCAGATCGACACCGACCTGCTCGACCCCGACGAGTCGGTGTGGTCGCTGGTCGATGAAAACGGTGAGACTCGCCTCTATCAGGAGGCCCCCGAGGGCGTCGTTGATCCCGGCGGCGCGGTGGTGCTTCACTACGATAACGACGACGACAAACTCCTTCGCGTCGGTTTCGAGGACGAACGCACTGTCGTTGATGAGGTAGACGGCGGCATGACGGCATGGCGGGGCTACCCGATCACTGACCCGACGACCGGCGAGGAGTTTGAGTTTTGGGAGGAGTTACCTGACAGCGATCACCTACATCTCTCCCCCGCTGAGTTGGTGAACTAAGGGCTGGAACGGCGGTTTTGTCCCCTCCCTGTTAGTCGATACCGGAGGGTTTAAGTTTACCCGACCGTATATTGGTAATACGGGGAAAGCGCCCCGGAGAACACCTATGGAACGCACTACTGACGCTTCGACCACGCAGGACTGCTCGGAAACTGACGGTGGCAACCCGGAAACCCGGTGTAATGAGTGCTCGAACAAGTGGAACGAGAGCGAGGCCGGGCGCAAGTGTCCCGAGTGCGGGGCGCTCGGCCACCCGCGTCGGAGTGAGCGCGCGGACTTCGGCGGCGGTGAGGGAGGCATCGACGCACTCTAAGCAGCAGGGTTGACGCCACTCGCTGCCGTTTTCGGAACTGGGCTGATTGCTCCGTTTCGCCGACCGCGAGCGTCGAGCGCCGTCGCCTGTTCTTACCAAACATCTAACGGCCTGTCGCGTTCGGATGTTTGGTAAGAGCGGCGGCCTTCGCGCCGGTCGGCGGCTCCGATCCGTTTGGGAAAATCATCTATCCGTCGTTCGCGCTTTAATCGCTCGCGGCGTCCTGGGACTGCTGGGGAGCGCCCTCGACACGGCTCTCGGGATAGTAGTAGGGATCTCCGGCGTCGAGCGTTCCGTCTGCTTCGCGCCGTAGGACGTTCTCGGTGGTCCACTCTCCGAGGTGAGCGTCGAGCGTCTCGAAAAACCGGACCTCGATCACGCGATCTGTAACGGGATACTCCGGGTTATAGTCGGCGACTGTCTGGCTGCTGCCGGGCACCTCGAATTGATCCGCCCGCTGCTCGCGAACGGCGGTCGCGAGTAGCTGCTTGTCCTGGTCGTCGTCGCGGTCGTGGAGCACTCGACCACGCTTGATCGACACCGATCGACCGCTGAGCAGACTTTCCGAATCTTCGTCGGCGTCGATGTCCTGGTACTCGCGGTCCTCGCTGCGAGCGCGTTCCCGTACCGACGAGAGAACATCGGCAACTGCCGACCGGAGTCTCCGAAAAACGCTCATGGAGAACCGTCGGCTGGTGTCGATGGCGTGATCTGCTGGAAACGAGTCACCGCCTCCTCGGACCACGCCTCGATTTCGTCGTTTAGTTCCTCGACCGTTTCGGGGAGCGGTTGTGCGCGATACCGGTATTCGTAGCCACCATCACTGAGTGGGTGCGTCTCACGATTTACCAGGTCGGCCTCCCGTAGTGTCAAGAGCCGTTTGTTGATGAGGCTGCGATCGTTGCCGAGCGTCTCCGCGAGCTCGCGTGAGGTAGACCGCTGATGATCCAGCAGCGTCGTGTAGAGTTCGAAATCCGACAAAGCGAGGCCGAAAAAGAAGCAGATAGTTTCGCTTAAATCCGGTCCCGATCCGTCCCCCGCCATCGCCTCGAACTGTGCAAGCTTCCGCACGGCGTCCCACTGGTTCGTACCGTCCTGTGTGGAGGCTTGCTCAACACACCCATCGCACGAGTCCATATATCGACGGCTTAGAGATACGGCTTAAGCCTTATTCTGTCGCCCCCCTACCCCATATTCAGAATCGGACTCGCCGCTGCGAAACCATCGACGGTGATCGGACTATAGGGATTCGCTGAAGTCTTCGTACTTTCCAATATCACAGATTGGCTATCTGCTGAAATCAGCGTGCGAGATACAGAGCGCGTATCTTGCATACTGCCTGCACTCAATGACGAGATCTGATGGGCAAAATTAGGATGGCGCTCTTCTCGACGTACAACCGAGTGGAGGAATGCAGTTCACGGAGTTCACGATTAGCGCTATTCACTTGGTTCTGTCATTCTGTGAAATTGTTTTGGTATTATGTATCTCGCGTCTGTCCGTATTATGGGGATGAGAAGCTTTTCCAACCACTAAGTCGCTCATCCCGCTTTTCGTACCCCACCAGGCACTTTCCGAACGGTTCCGACGGGCAACCAAGAACCTCGTCAAGAGTTCGCTCCTCGTCGACGAAGACAAAGAAAATCGCTCTTGCCGAGTCTGGTGAAACAGTCGCGTAGGAACTACAGCATCCCGCCGTATGCTAGTGGATGTGCTCCAACGGACAGCTTTCGGCGGGATGCTCCAGGAAGTTGTTGAGCGCCAAGCAATAGTGTTCCGCCCCGAGCCGCTCGACGCCATCGTCGAGCGGCGCTGCAAGCGTGCGTGGGAGCAGGCTCCCTGTCCTGAGTGTGGAGAAACAGCTCTCCAGACTCGGGACGGTAGTCCCCGAGTCTGGTGTCGTAACTGCCGCTATAGCTTCACATACACCCGAAACACGCCGTTCGCAAACACCGGTCTTACACCCGGTGAACTCCTTCTCATCTTCATTCTCTACGCTGATACCTTGCTCAGCATCAACCAGATCGCCCAACTATTCGATTCCTGCTACGACACGATCCATACGCAACTCCGTGATGGGGAAGCCGCGTTCGAACGCGGCTTTCCCCTCGTCTGGGAGCGCATCCAGCACACCGTTGAGGGACCAACACAGATCGATGAAACCGGCTCGAAGTGTTCGGGCTACAAAGGTCAATCGCCGCCGCGGGACGGTCTCTCACGCGGCGGTTCTGGGGAACCGGGCCGATCACGCTGGGAGGGAGCACCGGGCGACAAACTCACGCTCGTCGCGGCGAGCCGCGACGTGCTTCGGGTGATCTCAGCCGAAGAAGGCTCAAAATACGACGAGAATCTCGGGCCAGTGATCGAGGAAGCAGGCGATCTCTCCCAGCCGCTGGGAGAGATCTGGACCGACGAACTTCCCGCGTATCAGCAGATGAATCACGAGCATCGAACCGTTGTTCACGACGATAAGTACGTCTCAGACGAAGGCGTCCACACAAATCAAGTCGAATGCCTCTGGTCGCTGATCCAGCCGTGGCTGGAGAAGTTCCGCGGTCTCTCCAAACCCGGATTGGAGCAGTCCGTCCGAACCTACGGGTTCGTACGGACGTTGAACCTCGTCGGAGCACCGCTACACGGCCTCGTTGACTGCTTTGCCCTCAACGTGTTTCACTAGATTCGGCAAGAGCGAAGAAAATTGACTGTATGGACCGATAAAGAGGCAAGAGATAGCAACAGAGGTCTGATGCGAGATATAGCCTCTGAGTCGATCACGGTGTTCTTGACGGTATCTCAGTAGTTCTCAGCAGCCGTGCTGAATAGAGGGCGCGTATCTTACACATTGGCTCGTCAACGGTATTCTGATCGGGTGACTCAATGCCCATTTACGGGAACCAGTTTTTTATTTCCCTCTCGACGGTCGCATTTTCGGACGAAATCAACAAGTGAACCGTTCGATGTTGCACATCGAGATCGGTCAGTCGTCGTATCTGATGTGTGAAAATAGGACGCCAAATTCCTCGATGCGAAACCCCTGGGATCGTGTCGAAAGTCGGGTTCACGGCTCCCTAAGCTCCGACATCGATTCGGCACTATCGGTAGTTCCCATCGGTCCTGATTGCTGACTCGATTTTTTGATGGGAGGGGAGAGATCAGACAGGCCGCTTCACTGAAGCACGCTAAGACGGTGATTCCACGGAAGTGAGAGAGCTGTCACGTCAAACAAGATGCGAAGCCGTCGCTCCGTTACAGGGTTACCGCTGGACGCGGGCGATCTCAGCCCGCGTCCAGCTGGCTGTAAGTCGCCGGGATACCGACACCGTTGGTTGGTGCTTCCCACTTCCGGCGGAGGGTATCATCGAGAGCGTGATCGATCCACTCTCGGAAAACCTCGAACCGGAACCAGACCGGCAGTGCTCGCCCGCCGCGTCGCGGCGTGGCGAGCACGCCCCATCGAACGATCAGCCAGAGATTCCGCAGGAGAAAGCTCACCAGAACGAATAACAGCCGCACGACTGGATCTGTCGTGCTGGTTCGGGCGCGTGCTTCACGCATCGTTCGGAAAGCTGTCTCGATCGCCGAGCGCTTCCGGTAGAGCGCTTCGACGTCTTTCGGCGTGCGATCGGTCAGATCGCACGCCACGTACGCTCGAACGAGCAAGCCGTGTTTACCTCGGTTGCCGTGCTGGTAGGAGACACAGACCGCGAGCGGGAAGCGCAGTTCCCGCTCGCTTCCCTCGTACATCACGTACTCCGTCCAGTAGGAAACCGTCGTGTTCAGTTTCTCGGCCATCTGTTCGCCGCCACGGACGATCGGAAGAGCGACTGATGCTACTGCATCCAGTCGCTCGATCGACGTTCCGTCGTAGAACCCACGATCGGCAAGGAGCCCAGTGATGTCGAACGGAAGGACCGCGACATGGTCGAGCAGACGCTCGACCGCGTCGCTTTTCGGTTCGTCACCACGGACGGGTGTGATTGCGACGACGAGTGGTTTGGCCCGACAGAGGACGAATCCAGCGAGGTAGCGATGGCACTGGGAGGTGCCATCGCGAGGCTTCGTGTGACAGAGTTCGCCCGCGTCAGCGTGTGGACAGCCGTGATAATGGATATCGACGAAGTCGAGGCAGATGATCCTCGGGCCGAGGCCGAGGATCATCGCCGCCTGTTGAACGAGGAGATCGTTGACGACGGCTTCGAGTTCAGCGGGCGGGACGGTGTGAAGCTGCGCAAGCGTGTAATCATCGGAGTACGTTCCACGAGTGGTGTCAGTGACAGCCTTGATGGACTTCTGATCGACAGCGGCCTGAAGGAGCGTCTGTCGGATGATCCCGGAGTCGAAGCCGCAGCCTTCGACTCCGGGGATTGGGATCTCAGAGTGGAGATCAAGCGCTAAGGTTTCAAGGTCAGAGACCGTAAGAACGGTGTCTGGATGGTAGAGGAACTTCACACCCATCCAGACGCTCTCTGAGAATCTAACCTCATCAGTCCTGACTACGTTCTGATCCGATGGGAACTACCGACTATATAGACAAACTCCGAATTGTAGACAATCATTTGTTTTTGCCGTTTCTATACCATTTAATCCCCGGAGCGACGACCAGATGAACATGCCGGATCAACTGGACGATAACGTGCGTGTGTGGCTGGTCGAACGCACATACTCTGACGACGAGCAGAATCTAATCATCCTCACCTATGCGACCACTGACGGGGAGCAGTACTATCGGAAGGAACGAGCACTAACCTCTTTTACCGACGTGCGCGACACCACAGCGGCCGTCAATGCCGATTTGGATAACCTCGGTACTGTCGATGACCCTGACCTCCAAGAACGGTACGCCGCCGAAGCACAGCGGATGCAGGAGATTCATGAACCCAACGACGTGATCTGACCCAACAACTGAACCAGGACGGCCCGAAGCCATGTGTTATGCCTCAGTGTCGCCTACAGCACTACATGCGCGAACTCGTCTTCGCTCTCGAATACGAGGCTGAATGCAACAGGGTGGCAGATACTCTCGCTGACTATCCAGATGCTTCGATTCGTTCGCTCTCACTCCACGTCACCGAAGACCGCCTCTGGCGGGTTGACCACGCTACAGGAACGTCCAATGCTCTCGTCGACATTGAAGACGCTTTTCTCAACAGCGACTACTACGCGGACTGTCTCGCCACCGAGGACTGCGACGCTACTCAGAGTACAGAGGTTCTCGACCATACCGACGACACACTCGTTCTCTACTCGTACTGGGAGCGCACTCCCCTCTGTTCGTCCATCCCCCACATCGCACGCGATCACCTCGGAAACGGCTTGCTGTTCGATACGCGCCACGAGAGTCGCCACTACACGTGGCGCATCATTCATTCCGACGAAGGCAATGTAAGTGCATTCTTCGACGAGATCAAGACTGCTGTCGGCGACTGCGCGCAGATGGAGATGCTCCGAACAACAGCTACCTCGACACCGGCGAGCGAGGGGGACGACAGTGCAACCGAGTTGTCGTCAGAGCAGGAAGCGGCTCTCCGGGCCGCCGTTGAACACGGCTACTACGAGTCACCACGGGAGGTCGATGTGTCTGAGTTGGCTGGGCATCTTGACGCGCCACGGTCGACGCTTACCTACCGACTCCGGCGGGCGGAGGAACACTTGGCAAAGCGGTACGTCGCTCGTGAGCAGCTACCAGACGAGCTGTCAACGCCGCTCTGACCCCGGATTGGAATTTTCCAACTAACGCTTATCGAGTTGACTGCCCTATCTCGTAGTGATGACCGAAACTGTAGACGCAGCGGAGCGGGAAAACGACGGTGAGCAGACACAAGAGTCGTCCGTCCGGCTCACCGTTCCAGAGATGGACTGCCCCTCCTGTGCGCAGAAAGTAGACAAGAGTCTCCAGCGCGTTGATGGGGTCACTGATACCACCCTGCAACCCACGACAGGCACGGCCACGGTGGCCTATGATCCTAACCGTGCCGCCGAGGCCGACGTGGTTGCGGCCATCGAGGGTGCGGGCTATGAAGTCATTGGCGGCGAAGACGGTCCTGATGAAGAATCCGCCGATGACATGGAAATTGCACCTCCGGCGGAAATTTGGACGAGTTCGCGCGCGATCAAGACGTGGATCGGAGCGGCGTTCGTCGTGCTCGGTCTCCTCTTTGAGTTCGTCCTTGCCAGCCAGAATCCTGAGGTGGCGACCCTTCTCGGCTATTCACTCACGCTCGCGGATGGACTGTTCCTAGTCGCAATCGCCGTCAGCGGGTATCCTGTCGTTCGCGGCGGGTACTACTCCGCACGCAATCGGAGCCTCGATATCGACCTCCTGATGGGGACAGCGATCATCGCCGCCACCGGCATCGGCTACTTCGTTGAAGCCGCGACGCTGGCTGTATTGTTCAGCATCGCAGAACTGCTTGAAGACTATGCGATGGACAGAGCACGCAACTCGCTGCGTGAGCTGATGGAGCTTTCACCGGATGAGGCTACGGTCCGCCGGGATGGCGACGAGGTGACCGTGCCAGCTGAAGACGTGGAAATGGGTGAGACCGTTGTTGTCCGTCCCGGCGAGAAGATTCCGCTTGACGGCTCGGTCATTGAGGGAGAGAGCGCGGTCGACCAGTCACCGATCACTGGGGAGAGCGTTCCTGTCGACAAATCCCCGGGCGAAGAAGTGTACGCTGGAAGCATCAATCAAGAAGGCTATCTCGAAGTGGAGGCTACCTCGATAGCGGGCGATTCGACGCTCTCGCAGATCATTGAGATGGTGCAGGGCGCTCAGGAGAAGAAAACCGAACAGGAACAGTTCGTCGACCGATTCTCGGGCTACTACACGCCCGCAGTCGTCGTGCTGGCGATCCTCACGGCAGCGGTGCCGCCACTCGCGCTCGGGTGGCCGTGGCAGACGTGGTTCATTCGTGGACTGACCCTGCTCGTCATCGCGTGTCCATGCGCATTCGTCATCTCGACGCCCGTCTCGGTCGTTTCCGGGATTACGAGTGCTGCGAAAAACGGCGTGCTGATCAAGGGCGGCAACCACCTCGAAGCGATGGGTGAGGTTGACGCTGTTGCGCTGGACAAGACTGGGACGCTCACGAAGGGTGAACTCACTGTCACCGACATCGTCCCACTTGGAGAGCACAGCGAGACGGATGTACTTCGATATGGCGCAGGATTGGAACAGCGCAGTGAACATCCGATTGCCGAGGCGATCCTCACTCGTGCGGACGAGGCTGATGTCACTGATCTCCCCGTTCCGTCTGATTTCGAGAGCTTGACTGGAAAAGGCATCCAAGCCGAAATCGGCGGTGAGACATACTATGCAGGCAAGCCAGCACTATTCGAGGAACTCGGCTTTGACCTTTCGCAAGCTCGCAGCGTGACCGATGGAGGGACCGTCTCGGAAGGTATCTCTCGGGACCCTCCTTCGGAGCAGGAAGAATTCATTGACTATGTGTTCGGAGAACTCCAGCGAGACGGTCGAACAGTCGTCCTCGTTGGAACAAACGCGGAGTTGGTAGGCGGTATTGCAATCGCCGACGAAGTACGCTCGACCTCGCAGCGTGCGGTCGAGCGTCTGCATGAACGCGGTGTCGGCCATGTAGTGATGCTGACGGGCGATAACGAGGGAACTGCACGGGCCATCGGCGAGCAGGTCGGCGTCGACGAGTACCGCGCTGAACTGCTGCCCGATCAAAAGGTGGAGGCTATCGAGAAATTGCAGGCCGAACACGGGATGGTTGCGATGGTCGGCGACGGAATCAACGACGCACCCGCACTCGCCGCCGCTGATATCGGCATTGCGATGGGTGCAGCAGGGACGGACACAGCCCTCGAAACCGCTGATATCGCACTGATGGGCGACGACATTGGGAAACTGCCGTACCTATACAGACTGTCGCAGACGGCAAATGGGGTGATTCGGCAGAACATCTGGGCGAGTCTCGGTGCGAAGGCATTACTCGCTGTCGGTGTCCCGCTGGGATACGTGAGTGTTGCGCTCGCAGTCGTGGTGGGTGATATGGGGATGAGTCTGGGTGTGACGGGTAACGCGATGCGCCTCTCACGACTGAAGCCTGATTGATGCTTTTAGCGCGTGAACGATGATATTAGTGGCGACTCAGTTGGGTCGTTACTGGCTGTCCCTATAGAGAGAGTGAGGCAGCCATGCCTCACTTGATAAGAGGGCAAGAGACAGCGACAGAGGCCAATGCGAGATACAGCCTCTGTATCTTGCACGGCAGTTCTGACAGCTAGCGGGGAGATTGTCCGGTGGGAGTATGAGGACTTCTGCTAAACACTATATCAACGCTTGCGAATCCGCATCGGAAGCCCGTTTTTCGTTTGCGTCGTGATCTCCGGCTCGATCGTGATGTTCGTGTCTTCGCCCATCCAATCGAACTGATAATTCTGCCCGATCCTCGCGAGCACGAGGGTCGCCTCAAGCAGTGCAAAGTCCCGACCGATGCACGTTCGCCGACCACCGCCGAACGGAACGTAGGCGTACTCGTCGAGTTCTTCCTCGAAGTTGCCCGTCCACCGATCGGGACGAAACGACTTCGGTTCGTCGTAGTACCGTTCGTCTCGGTGAAGCGCGATCACCGAGAGATGCACCTGTTCGTCGCCCGGAATCCGATAGCCATCCACCTCGACCGGCTCGGTCGTCTGGCGGGGAATCGTGTGTACCGGCGGGTAAAGCCGGAGTGTCTCTTTCACGATCCGATTGGTGAGCTCTAGATCGTCGACGTTCTTAGGGCACGGAAGATCGCCGTCGAGCACGGTGTCGAGCTCGTCGTGAAACTCGCGGCGAATCTTGGGGTTGGTCGCAAGCGAAAACCAGGCGAATGCGAGCGCGGCGGCGGTCGTCTCGTAGCCCGCGAAGATCATCGTGAGCATCTGATCTTCGACCTCCTCTTTACTCATGTGATCCTCACCGCTCGCCTGGCGTGCCTGGTGAAGCATCGCGATTAGTCCGTCCGGGCGATCGTCGTCGGTCTGCTGGCTTCCGTATGCCTGCTCGGCAAGCAACCGATCGACCTCCGTTCTGAGTCGCTCCGAGGACTCGCTGAAATCCCTCCGAGCGGGCGTCGGCACCCACGGCGGCATGAGCCACGACGTCGGTGTGAACCAGCGATTGAGCCCATCGGACGCTTCGCGAAGGTTCTCACCCTCTCCTGGTGAGAGCGTCCGCCCGAACAGGGTCGCAAACAAAATCTCGAGCGTGAGGTCCTGCATCTCGGATTCCATATCCCGAGTTTCGCCGTCTCGCCACGTCGAAAGCCGCTGTTCGGTCGCCTCAACCATGTATGGTGCATATCCGTTGATCCGATCACGCCCGAATAGCGGTTGCATGATCTCCCGCTGGCGACTCCACTGCTCACCTTCCGTCGAGAGCAACCCGTTGCCGAAAACCCGCTGGAAATCGTCTGTCTTGCCGAATGAGTCTATATCAGTCACGAGGGCACGTCTGAAGTGCTCCGGATGAGCCATCACATAGACGTCAGTTCCCGGCAATTCCATCCGATAGAGGTCGCCACATTCCTCTATTGCATTCTCGACAAAATGGAAGGGGCTGCGCGCGAATTGAGCCGCATGTCCGATAACAGGATACCCCTCCGGGGAAGGCACTGTAGACTTCTGAGGCATGATCGATTCACCACACACCACCCAAATAAAGGCAATCCTATCGCCCCAAATTTGTAACGAGTTTACTCGTTCGCAACTACGAGGAGAGGGTATTCGTCAATTGACGAAATATCGATGTATTTACCATATGGCCGTGCGCTTAAAGTCGGACGAGATGATTCGCAATAATGAATGCAAGCATACGACGTGACCCCAATCGGATGGTGAATCATGAGGCAGGCGAGAAACCCACTAACGAAAGAGGAACTGGTGATCCGAGACGTTATCAACGAGATCGTCGACACCGATCGTTACGATGTCCTCTATGCGGCCAAAAGACTACCTCAGCCCACGACTCGCAGCGAGATAGCCGACTATAGCAACGTCTCTCGACAAACGACGTCGAATCATATCGCGGTCCTGAACGACCGTGGCTTCGTCAAGTCCCACGAATCGGGTATCGAAATCACTGCTGGCGGAAAAGTGCTCGCCGAGTCCATCAAGGACAGCCTCGACCCCGTTGGACGCGACGAATTGGCGTATCTGAGTCGGTCGGAATACCCGATCAAAGCCCTTCTAACGATCTACGAGACGAACAGCCGAGCGTGTGATCTGGATTCCGCCATCTCTGGTTCGCCATCGCGATCAACCATCGGACGAGCCCTTGATTCCTTCGTCGAATACGGGTGGGTGGCCGAAGATTCGGACTCGCTCTCCTTAACGGCAGATGGCAAGGAGGCCCTGGTTGCCTACGATGAATTAGCGAGGGCAGTAGAACAGCTGATCGAGAAAGCCAACTGGCTACAGCGGCTCCCGCCGGAGGATGCAACGTTCCCGGTCCATGAACTCGAGGATGCGTACGTGATCGCTTCCGATACCGGGAAAAAGGCCAGGGCGCTCTGGAGAGCGCTTAGGCTCTGTGACTTGCGAACCAACCGGTTTCGGTGTGTCGTTTCGATCTACAATCCAGTGCTGTTTCATGCGTACCGGATGATGCTCGACATGGGTATTGAGGGCGAGTCTGTCATCGACTGGGAGACATTCAAGGATATTCGCAACGAACAAGAGACAGCCTTCGCGGCTGATGAATCCCTGTACGCCAACTATCAACCGCGCTACCTCGACTACTCCCACACCCTCGGGGTCGGCCTCTATGACGATCGAAAAGTAGCGGTCGGAGCCTACAATGAAGTCGGCGACGGTGGAGAAATCGCGATGATCGTTTCCTCGAACGACGCACTAATCGAATGGGGAACCGACCTCTACAAATCCTACCGGGCGGAATCCAAACACCCCTCCGAAGCGATCGGCGACGAAACCGATCAACTCGCCACCACTGCTGACTGATTGTGGATTGGTAGTTGGCAGTATCTCGAAACCACGAGAAATCGTTAGCAGCTGGGGTGAACTACTCCACCCTACTCCGTTCGCGCTTTCACGCTCGCTTCGTTGAGGGCGGGGCTTCCTGCTTCCAGGACGCGCTTTGCAGGAACCGGCGAAACGTCGGTTCCCGTAGGGAGCGCAGTCTCCACAGGCGTTCGTTCGGAGTGAACCACTCCTACGTCGGCAAGACCGCGAGAAAGGACGTTGACGGCAGCGTTCACGTCTCTGTCGGCTTCAAACCCACAGGCCGGGCACGAGTGTTCGCGGACCCACAGCGGCTTGTCCGTCTTGACGCCACACTGGGCACACTCTTTGGTCGTTCCCGCCGGTTCGACCGCAACGAAGTGTGTGCCTTCGCGCTCGCATTTGTACGCGAGCATCCGGCGGAACGTCGCCCATGCGGCGGACGCGATGTTGCGACTGTTCGACGGGCTTTCGAGCATCCCGCGAACGCTTAGGTCTTCGACCGCCACGAGGTCGTATTCCCGCGCGTAGTACGCCGACACGCGGTGGAGGAAGTCACGTCGTTTTCGCTTGATGTCGGCGTACCGTTGGGCGACGACTTTTCGCTGGCGTTCCCAGTTGTTCGATCCGTGTTCTTTCCGCGAGAGCTTCCGGCGTTCGCGGTCAAGACGGTTCCGTTCGTCGGACAGATCAAGCGACCCGAGCGCGAACCCATTGGTGTCGTGGGCGAACTTCAGGACGCCCACGTCGATGCCGACGCACCGCTCGGGATTGTCGGGCTTTGCGGGTGGTTCGCGGTCCACTTCGACGCCGAACGTGGCGAACCACTCGCCGGTAGGTTCTTGCTTCACCGTGACCTGTTTGAGGCGTCCGTCGTCGGGTATTTTGCGGTGGAGTTCGATAGGGATGTCACCGATTTTCGAGAGGTGGAGCACAGCGCGACCGCCCTTCTTGTCGAGCTTGAAGCCGCGCTGGCTGTAGGTGAACGACTGGTACTCTCGCGGCGGTTTCCAGTTGAGCGAACCGACGCGGTAGCCGTTCTCTTTCAATTGGGACAACCCTTCGAGGTTGTCGTAGAGACGTTCGAGCACGACCTGCAACGTGCGCGAATACACGTCGTTCAACTCGTCCCATCACTGCTTGAGGTCGGGTAGTTCCGACCGGAGCGTGGTCATGGCAGGTGTCTCCTCGTGCTGATTCAACCGAAACAGAAAATGATTGTACACTTGCCGACAAGTATCGACGGTCCACGATAACTGCTCGCGGTGAGCGGCAGTAGGCTTGAGTCGATACTTGTAAGCGTAGTACACAACATATCGACGTTAGGGCTGGCGATTAGTAATGATTCTGGTTTAATTTTGACGGAAGATGACGGGCGCTGTATCCTCTCCCTACCGCTCACCCCTTCGGGGTTCGCGCTTGAGGGAAGGGAATTAGCACCCTGCGAGGTTTGCTAATTCTCGCATACTGTGCTCGGTGGTAATTTGTTTAAAATTTACTCGTTCCATTCACTTTTACGGTGTCAACCCCGGCGGGAATAACCCTCTCTGTATCGAACTGATTTCCGCGAGAGGCCATGCACGGGCACCCAGCCACATACCTCGATTCGGCTGATGATTCCGAAAGTGAGTCCGGCGGACATACTACGCATACCGTAGCCGGCGGACCCGCCCAAGCGGTCTCTGGCATGACCTATCATGAACCAGAGCAAAAATCGCTACATCCGGGTAGTATGTAAAAACTCCCCGGACAGGCAAGAAAAGTGCCTAACCGCGATCCGTACGACTGAGAAATCGACTCAGAGAGGTGCCACATGAGCACGTCCATCACTCCGAGTAAACCCTCCGAGTATGACGATTATCGGAATCCTTCGATATTAGAAAGCGTGTTTCAGCGAGAGAGCACGATCATTGGCACGGCAGATCACTTCGATATTGCTCCGTCAACAGCTCGGAAGTGGCTTATACGATATGGATTCTATTCTCCGGAATCAGACGGGGTAAAAACCATCGCTCAGAGGCTAGCAAGCCTAGATCCAGATGATGTCAATCTTGATGGAGCTGATGATCAATGATATCTATCTCACAGAGTGAAAAAGTGAGGTTTCATAAATATGATTAACCAAACCTTTGACCACAGCCGGAATTGTCGTATTGCGACGTCTCCTGATGACGGTCCTCAGCCTAGTTGTCGGTTGAAGGAGACTGACTCTGAGTGGATTATTACAGATCCAGATGGTGCCCTCACCGAGTTCTACGACCTTTGTCAGTGGTGCTTCGCCGATACCGATCTCGATGAGGTGGATGAACTTCTTCGTAGCAGCCACCAGCACGGACGGTGTCTCCATCGGTCGGAAAATTCTCTGTCCATTAATGAATCTGAGAACCAAGATAACTCCGCAACGGGACCAAAATCAGTATGAAAGCTACGCTTTTTCCCCCTACTCAGGCGTATCCTCAAGAAAGGAGATTGATGGCTTCTACGTCTGCAACAACCAATACCGGAACCAATGGAAACGGTGGTGTGGGCTACAGAACCTCCGGAAACGGTGGTGTGTGCTACGGAACCTACGGAAACGATGGAGTACGGTTGCATCCCAGCCTCTGGAAATACACTCCTGACCTACAGAACCTCCGGAAACGGTGGTGTGGGCTACGGAACCTACGGAAACAATGGGGACCGGTTGCATCCCAACCTCTGGAAATACACCCCGACCTACGGAACCCACGGAAACGCCGGTCGAAGGCTTTTAGTAGCTGACCATGTACGACGCTACCAACGTACGGGAGAGAGAAATGCCATCTGCCTTTGACAATCTAACAGAAAGCGCGATATTTGCACAGCGTGATGCGCTAGCTGATGAGTATATTCCAACAGAGATTGTCGGCCGCGATGAGAAAAAAGAGGAGTACATTAACTCACTCCTGCCAGTTTACAAAGGGGAAAACCCCGATAACGTATTTCTCTATGGGCAAAACGGCGTGGGGAAAACCGCTGTCACTCACTGGGTTTTGAATCAACTCAGATCTTCTGAAAACCTACAAACTGAATTCCAAGCTCTCCACATCAATTGTGAAGGTATAAACACATCATATCAGCTCACGATTGAGCTCGCAAATCAGCTTATCCCAAATTCCGAAGATTATCTCCCTTCTACAGGTCATCCTGAAAGCAAAGTATACTCCGTCTTTTTCGAACAACTAGACGAGATTGGAGGCACAGCTCTCATAGTCCTGGATGAAATCGACCATGTGGCGAATATAGATACATTTCTCTACAAGACCACTCGAGCCGGTAGCTACGGTGATCTTAGTGAGACGAAGCTTGGATTGATTGGGATCAGCACAGATACAGCGTTTGGAGAAAATCTCTCCTCAGATGTCCGGTCGTCTCTTCGAGAGCGGGTTATAGAATTTCCCCCGTACGATGCTACGCAACTAGAAAAAGTTCTCAGTCAACGTGTCAAAACTGCGTTCTATGATGACGTCGTTACGGATGGTGCGATATCATACGCAGCTGCTATGGGTTCAAAGAATAGTGGCGATGCGCGAATGGTCTTAGATTTAGTTCGGATTGCTGGTGACTACGCTCGCGAACGAGGCAAGGATCACGTTACTGAGGAGCTTATCAAGGAAGCAATGGATGAGTACGAGACCCAACGGTCCTTGTCTGTCTTAGCCGATCTTCCCGAGAATATAAAAACCGTAGTCTATGCACTTGCCGTCTTGGAAGAGCGAGATCACGAAGAAATTACTTCGTCAATGCTCTATGAGCGGTATACTGACTTTACCCAGATTATCGGACAGGACCCTGTATCGGAACGTCGAGCACGAGACTACTACGGACGGTTAGATGAGTTGAATATTCTAGATTCTCAAGTTAAGCACGATTCTTCCGGTGGCCAGTACAAAGTACATTCATTGAACCACTCCACGACAGAGATACTTTCTGCCCTTAGTGACACTGTAGAGACTATTGGAGTACACAAGAGCGTTGAAGAAATGGTAGATCAGTAGCCTACTCGGAGAATTTCTATTGCGAGATCTGCTGGAGAGATCCTGATTGATTTGCATTCTCCCACACCACCGTTTCCGGAGGTTCCTGACGTGGGGTGTCGTTTCCGGAGGATGTGGAGATGAACAGAGAGATTCACCATACAGCGGTTGAATTGCACTGAATATCACACACACCCTCCACTGTTTCCGGAGGGTTTCAAACAAGAACCCTTCCCAAGTAAAGAGAGAGTCTCTTTACTTTCCTTTTATTCCCACTACGGGTTTGGTGAGCAACGTGGCGTATTAAGCGTTTCCATTCAAATGGGCACCGGATAGCTTTCCCACCTTCTTTGGGGTGAACCTGCGGAAACAATGGAGGGTGTGTGTGTGAATCCGACCAATCCCTACTCTGTCTTGCGTTTTCCTGGATTTGGAAGTGCGCCTCCGGAAATCTCACCCCACGTCAGGAACCTCCGGAAGCACTGGGGTGGGCTATGGAACCTCCGGAAACGGTGGTGTAGTCAAGTGCTGTGCTGCTCTTCATGCATGACAAGCTTATCCCTTTCTCAGACGGCGTGGGGCCGCTTTCCGCCGCTTGCCACGCTTCTTACCTAACACTCAGACGGGAATGTGCGTTCGGATGTTTGGTAAGAAAGTCCAGCGGCGCGGCGGCCCGCGGCGCGACCGCTGTCGGCACTCACTCTCCGTGGCTTCCGCTGCTCGCGATCGACCGCCGAGAATCAGCGACAGTCCGCTCGTTCGTGGTTCTACTCGTCTTCGGGGACGAACCCGATCGGTTCGCCCGAAATGTCGAGTCCGTCGTTTCTGGCGCGCTCGATCTCGCGAAGGAGGTACTGGCCGAGTCCCTCGCCTGAGCGCTCGTAGTTCGTCGTCATGGTCCGCCACTCGTTTTCGGGCTGCTCCTCCTGGGGGACCGGTCCACGGTAGGTGAGCCCTTCCTCCTCCATCCGATCGAGTGTCCGCGAAACACGCTCAGAGGCACCGCGATAGTCGGCGATCTGGCGGTCGATGTTCACGACACCGACGGCCTCGCCGTCCTCGTAGATCCGAATCCAGAGAGACGCATCCGCGATCATCTCTTCGTTCACTCGTTCGGCGTCCCGTTCCACCTCTGAGCTCATGGCTGTATCCTCCGGTCGCGACACGTTAAAGCGTTATTCCGGTCGTTTCGCATCACTCCTCACCTCCGGTCGCGATTCCAAGATCATCGAGAAACGCCCGAACGACGTCAGACGGCATGAACATCTGGCAGTACGTACTGATAGAGGTTCGAAATGGAGGGCGACGTCGACCTCCGAGGATTCCTCGGTATCTCTGAGGATGTCCGTCCGGGCTACGAGTCGATTACCTGTACGGTGTCCGTGGACGCTGACGCCACCGAAGACGAGCTTCAGGAGTTGCAAAACCACGTCGAAGCGACCTCACCGCTTGTGGACATGATCACGAACGAGGTCCCGCTTGAGACCCGCCTGATCACTAAATAGATCCTCTGAATCTTGCACGGCGCTTCTGACAGCAGTTGAGTGAGTCGGGAATGTCCCGTGCAAGATACCGGCGCGATTGCAGCAAATGGTGACTGCCACGTTACCGCGACCGAGGTGCATCGCAACCATCGGGGTGGGCTGGGAAGCAGGCGGTGGACACGCCACTCAATCTTCCCGAGGCCCTCGAATGTAGAGCCATCTGTCTCCACGCCGAAACGCTAAGCTCCTCGCCATCCTATATCTCATATGAATCCAGGTATCGACACTATCCAGTTCTTGGCCATGTCGGCCCACCGGGTCAGCGTCCTTGAGGCGTTGCGCGACGGACCGACCGATCGTCGAGAGCTGTGTGAAGCCTCCGGTGCCTCCTCGCCAACCATCGGACGGGTGCTCGCCGACTTCAGCGAGCGTCGATGGCTCGTCAGGGACGGCTCCACGTACGGACTGAGCCCCCTCGGTGAGTACGTCGCTGATCGGTTCCTAGCTCTCCGGGGCGCGATGGAGATCGAAGAGAAGCTCCGCGAAGTCTGGCAGTGGCTGCCGGTTGAGATGCCGGGTTTCTCTGTCGGCCTCTTTGCCGACGCGGTGGTCTCCTACCCTGGGCCAGGGTATCCCTACGAGCCTGTCGAGCGCCTCGGCCATCTCATCGGCTCGACCTCGTCGTTGCGCGGGTTCGACAACATCGTCTACAAGTCGAGTAACCTGGAGACGGCCTGCGGTGCGGTCCTCGAGGGAATGACGTTCGAGTACGTGTTCACACCCGAGGCCTTGGAGGGGACATTCGCCTGGAACCCGGACCGGATCATGGAAGTCGCCGACAGCGAGAACGCGACCATCCTCGTCCACGACCACCTCCCCGACGGCGACCGCTGTGGCCTCGGCATCGTGGACGACCGAGCCGGCATCTGCTGTCACGACGCCGACACCGGGGCACTCGTAGCTGTCATCGATACCGACGCCCCGGAGGCCCGCGAGTGGGCCATCTCGGTCTTCGAAGAGGTTCGTGCGGAGGCAACCCCGTTAGACTCCGCCGCCTTCGAATCTCGCACCCCTTCGTAACGCCACTGGCGACGATCGCCGCCATTGGACTGGCAAACCAATCAGCCGGGAGCCGCTGACGTAGCGGACCCCCGACTTGCCCGAGATTTCAGGGCGTGAATTCCTGCAGGCGGCATCATCACTTCCCTCGGGCGCGTACGGTTAGCCGAGGAAGGACACATGATCGAACGACACGACACCGTCGTCATCGGTGGCGGTCAGGCCGGACTGGTGACCGGGTACTACTTACAGCAACACGACGAGGACTTCGTCATCCTCGACGCGGGCGACCGCGTCGGCGACCCGTGGCGGGCCCGCTGGGACTCGCTCCGGGTGTTCACGCCAGCCCGCTACTCGCGCCTGCCGGGGATGACCTACCTGGGCTCACCGCACGCCTTCCCCACGAAGGACGAGGTGGCCGACTACCTCGAGACCTACGCCGAGCGGTTCGACCTGCCCGTCGAACTCGGCGTGCGCGTAGACGGGCTGGAACGGAGCAGCGATGGCTTTCTCGTGAGCGCCGGCGACAGGCAATTCGAGGCAGACAACGTCGTCGTGGCGATGGCGAGCTATCAGGTCCCGAAGGTCCCGGAGTTCGCGTCGGAGCTTTCCGACGATGTCGTCCAGTTGCACACGCGCGACTACCGCAACCCCGATCAACTCCAGGACGGGCCCGTACTCGTCGTCGGGGCGGGTAACTCCGGAGCTGAGATTGCCCTCGATGTTGCCACCGGACACGAAACGTGGCTGTCGGGCCGGGACGTCGGCCACGTGCCGTTCGACGTCGACTCGTGGTTCGGCCGTCACCTGGGGATCCCGTTCGTCATGCGGGTGCTCTTTCATAGGGTCCTCACGACGGGGACGCCCATCGGGCGGCGAAAGCGCTCACAGATGCTGTCCCAGGGCATCCAGCTAGTCCGGGTCAAACCACGTGACTTAGCCGCTGCTGGCGTCGAGCGGGTACCTCGCACGACCGGCGTTCGGGACGGTCGCCCAGTCGTGGGGGATGACGACGTCCTCGACGTCGCGAACGTCATCTGGTGCACTGGTTTCCGGCCGAACTTCTCGTGGATAGAACTCCCGATCTTCGACGGGAAGGGACAGCCCAAAGAGCCCGTCCACGTACGCGGCGTCGTCCCCGACCAGCCGGGCCTCTACTTTGTCGGCCTGTTCTTCCTGTACGCGGCGACATCGGGGCTTTTCACCGGCGTCGGCAGGGATGCGGAGTACGTCGTCGACCACCTGACGTCAAAGGGGCGCCACCACCAGCCGCGTCCGAGCTACACCGGATCAACGGACGGGCTTGCACAGCAGTCGTAGTCCAGTTCGACACCAACCCCGCATCCGAGAGAGACCAATCCCGCGTATGTCGCCAGCTCATACGGTCTAACCCATCCTAACCTGAAGGTGGATCCCCCCGGTTACCGATACACCCTCTGAATCGGTCAGGCAAGAACTGGCAGAGGTACGGTAGTTCTGAACGATAGCGCTGAATAGACCGCGCATCTTGCACGTTCCACGCTCATCCTTATCCCGCCAGTCCTCCGGCCCCTCGTGGGGCCGTGAGAGCAGCCTCGATGGATGACTAATCAAATTCGGAGAGATCGTCTTCGAAACGTCGAACCAAAGCCGCGACGAACGCGAACTTAAGTGTCATTGAAAGAGATGTTGCGACAGTCGCCCCACCGATATTCCGTCGATAGGCTGCATAGATAGCGTACAACGTTATCGGCACATTTGCGAGATTGAGTATGTTGAGTAAGCCAATGTCGGTCTCGTGGCTCCGCCAGTAGCGTTCAGCGAGGACGACTTTCGTCATCCAAGCATCCGTATTGTCAGGTACAGGAAACAATAGTGGATTGATGATTGTGAAAACAATTACTGCGAGGAGAAGCTTCCATCGACGACCGATGATGGCGTAAATCAATAGAGGGAGAGTCACCGTTCGTGACCACCCACTTTTTGGATTAGCGTGGCGCTTCCAGAAGTATTCATTAAGTACCGTCTGAGAGGTGGTTTCCATAATTGCCCCATCTATCATGCGTATTATTGTAGTTATGGGTGCACCACGGCCCTGACCCTGCCAGCAGCCACTCCCCTGCTTACAGGGTCAACCCGAGAGTAGGAAGGCAAGAGATACCGACAAAGGCCAGGTGCAAGATATAAGCTCTGTATCTTGCACGGTACTTCTGGCAACTGGCGGGGAGATTGTCTGGTGGGTGTATGAGGACCTCTGCTGAACACTATAGTCGATGCTTCTTTGCTGCTGGCTCCTGTAATCGAGGTAATCATATGGTTGACCTGCTCGAAGTACCGGCGGGCTACGACTACCACGCGCCGAAGATCGACGTACCACCGCGTGTGTTCTGGCTCAACCGGTTATTCCGGCTCACGCTGGCGCTGTTGTTCGCCGCGCTCGCGTGGTTCGCTCACGGAACGCCGAATCTCCAGCGGGTTGCGATTGCGATCATCACGCTACAGGACGCTAACCCGGCGCTCTACATCTTGATCGTCTGTTCGTCGCTCGGGATTTACCCGGTCCACGAGGCTCTCCACGGCCTCGGTGGGTATCTCTACGGCCTGAACGTCCGCTTTGGCTGGGACTGGTACTCGCTCTCGCCGTTCGTCACAACCTACGGGCGACCACAGACCCGATTTGAAACGGTGTTCGTCACGATCATGCCGTTTCTCTCGCTGACGTTGGTTCTGGTTCCGGCGGTCGTAGCGTTCTCCGGGCTTGCAGCGGCGGTATTTCTCCCAGCGTTGCTCATCAACACGCTCGGCTCGTCGAGCGACTTCAATACGGTCTGGAAAATGGCACACCTCCCGGCGGGCTCGCTGCTCGAAAACGA
Source organism: Halococcus sp. PRR34 (assembly GCF_028617175.1). Classification (NCBI taxonomy): domain Archaea; kingdom Methanobacteriati; phylum Methanobacteriota; class Halobacteria; order Halobacteriales; family Halococcaceae; genus Halococcus; species Halococcus sp. PRR34. The sequence goes on from NZ_JAQJDA010000010.1 coordinate 101,893, forward strand.
TCGCGACGAGCGCACTGCCTACTACGTCCCATCGTAAAGAGCATCCTCGACGAGCTCGCTCACCGAACCTGCTCACGGTGCGACACCGGTAGGAGATGCCGCCCCATCTCCGGCACCCTCTCCCACTACTGTCTCGGTAGCATCCCCGACCTTTGCCGCCTCTTGCCCCGGTTGCACGGGTGTATTGGCCTCTGTTCCCGCTGACCGGGGCCACTGCCGCCCACTCGACACCCGCTGAAGCACCTCGATCGCCTGCTGTGAACACCGATTCAACGGCTGTTGACGCTGGTATCTGTGCTCTTTCTGTTCTCTGTTCTTACGGTGGTTTCCCTACCTCACCCGCTCTCTCTGCTCACGGCTCTCTACCGGGGCTCACCGCCACGGAGGTCTCTCGCTGCTCACTCACCCCTCTCATGATCTTTCCTCTCACTCCGCCTCTACCTGACCCGACTCGCTATTGCTTCTCTGTTGTTCTCTCCGATCCACCTGCTCGGTCCCTTCCCTGCTTCCACCTTCTTAGATGTTCTCGAAGGGTCGGATGCTACGGATGCCGTAGATGCTTTAGCTTCCTTGACTTCTCTAACCTCTACAGATTCTTTTACTGTTAGACCTGCTCTCCCGGCACAAGCATTCTAAGAAGCGACTCCACCTCTGACCGCTAACCCTTCTCTCACCACTCACCCTGCTTCTCGTGAGGGGATCATCCCCGGTGGTGGGAACTGCCCTCCCCGCTGGTGAGTCCTCTACCACCGGCACCCACCGGCACCCACCGGCACCCACCGGCACCATCCTCCCCCGCCGGTACACGGAGCACCTGCCCATCTTTCCCCTCCCTGCTCCCCCGGCTCCTGCACCCCTCCCCTCCCATCACCGGGTGAGCACCTGCCGACAGGCCACCCGGCGGTGGAGTGAGCTCACCCCGCTGCTCGACCGACAGACTCTCCCGCTGGCGGGCTCGATCTCGCTGCTCCCCTCCCCCGACAGACCGCCACCACCGCCGCGCGACAGACCGCCGCTGCTCACTCGACGTCGGCACGACAGACCGCCGTCGCCCCGCTATCCGCCGCCGCTGACGCCGCTGCACCGCACACTGGAATACCAGGCCAAGCTACGCTGCATCGCCTGTTTGAAATACAGATCTAGCATCGCGCCATCGCTCGCCTGAAATACCCACTGTCGAGGGCTGTTACCGCCATACTGGAATACCAGTTCAAGCTATGCTGTCTTCGCTCACCCACCTATTTACTGGCTGTTGCTGTCGCTGTCCTGGCCGCCCCACCACATACTCACCTATCGGCCTGTCGTAGCTGCTTCACTCCACCTGCCTGTCGCACCTATTCGTACTCGCTGTGAGCACCCTCTCCATAGTCACCTATCGTACCTAGTCTGACCCTCTGTCAGTAGGGGCAGCTATCGCACTTGTCGTAGCTGCCTCACCTGTGGCACCTATCCCACCTATCGCACCTATCTCATTTCTCGCTGACCCTTACCTATCGCACCTGTCGTCGCTGGCTGTCTCGAGATCGCAGATCATCCTGGTTCGCTGCTCGCAGTTGACCCACTCTCAGCACTATCTCACTTTTCTGGCAGATCATCACCTATCGCACCTATCGGAGTCACCTATCGCACCATAGTTACCTATCGGAGCTCGCTCTCAGCACCCTCACCTATCGGGCCTGTCGTAGTTGTCGCACCTCAGCTACCTGTTGTACCTATTTCGTCTACAGCAGTGCTCAGTCGCCCACCTATCGGGGTTTCATTCAAGGATTCTTACCATGCTTTCTCTCACCGCACTGACTGTATTTCCCCTCTCTCAGATCCAAATCTGAACTGGGGGGTATTCGGGTCTATTCTGTCGTGTCGCTGATTTACCGGAGATTACCGGAATATTCACCGGAAGATTCTCCGGACCTCTATTCCCCGGAAACTATTCTCCGGGGATAATCCTCGGGGAACATTTAACGTTATCAGGCTTCTTGGAAGTTGTATGAGTGAGGCAGATGGTAGCTCACAAGACCTTGACTGGCTATCAGATTCGATACTGATTGAGCTTCATGGTCGGGATGGTGAAGCGACGACACCGGAACTGGTCAAGCTCACAGGAGCAGAGGATCGGCACCAAATTTTGTATCGAGTAAATAGTATATTGGAGCCAAAGGGGTTAGTCGAGAGCAAGCAATCTGAGGAGAGATCGGGTTCCAGAATCCCGCCCAAATCTATCAGTCTCACGACGCAAGGTGATGGGTTAGCAGGTAAGATACTCAATAGTTCTGACGACCAAGATCAGTCATTTGCCTCAGAATTTCAGCGGCTTCAATCGCGGGTCGAGAAACTAGAGTCGACGGTCGAGGAACAGGCAGATGAACTCGATAAAATCCGAGCCGCATACAATCAAATGGCTGACTGGATCGAAGATCAGGGTGGATCGCCGAGTTAGCTGACCTGCCTGCAAACAGTTGCTTATCTAATATAGGATGAGGGGGACAGCAATTCGTTAGATGTTACCTGAGCTATAGTCGGGGGAGCTGATCGGACTGGTTCTGTTGTTCCTTTTCGTTCCCTTCTTCCTCGTCCTGTTGGTTAGTCGATTCGTCCTCCGAGGTAGTCTGTTCCTCGTCGCCGCTCGCAGATTCTTCATCTAACGTCCCATCCTCAGCGTTACCACCATCTTCACCATCTCCACCTTCCGTAGCATCGGAAGCATCTTCTACATCCTCACCATCTTCGGCTTTCACACCCTCACTAACATACTCCGAGTCTCCACCTTCTTTCTCGCCTTCCTCTGCCTCACTGGTCGTTGAATCTCCGGGCGGACTACCTTCGGAAGCAGTTGCCTCTGCTTCGGCAGTGGTGTCGGTTGTCCCATCGTTGGAATCCTTGGCTGCCGGGCTCTCCTCGCTCTCGACGTCGCCCGCTCCCTCGGATTCACCTTCGCTTTCGGTATCAACCTCGTCGGGATCGCGCTCGACGACCGACGACGGCATATTCATCTCCTTGGGAAGCAGCGGGCGCGTGACCTCGCCCTGTTCGTAGATCATCGGCTCGTCGTACTCGTCGTTGTTCGCATCGGGGAAGATCACGAACTCAAAGTCGTCCTCGGTGGGCGTGTTCGGCTCGCCGTGCTCGTCGGTAAACTCGACACCGGGCACGAAGGGCTCTTTCACGGGCGTCCACTCAGCCTGTAGCTCGTCTTTCGTCTGATAGACTTTGGATTCGCCGCCGAGTTGGACGTGGAAGTTGCCTTCCTCCTCTTTGTCATACTCGTAGTACGCCGGAAAGTCCTCGCGTGGTGGATCGGCGATGTCCTTCGGGCCGGAGAACCGAGCATGTATCTCGCCGAGGTCGTCGGCGAGTACGATCTCGTCGCCGTCGTCACGCCACACGGTTTCGTTCGATCCGCTTTCGTTGGCGGGTCGCAAGGCAACGAGGTCGGGATCTTCCTCGATCGTGAACTGCTTTGATTTGTTGTAGAACCAGCGATTGTCGTCGTCGTCTTGCTCGCGAGCGAATATCAGGTTGTCCAGGTCGTCGTCGTACATGATCCGCTCGCCGCGCCGCGCCCAATACTCGAACAGGCTTGCGTGGTCGATCTCCTCGGCGGCCTCGCTGTCCTCATCGTAGCTGCCATCCTTCGTGGTAAAGACGCACTTCATCTTGGCGTCCATCGCTTTCCGAAGGTTGGTCATCGTCTGCATCGGCTTCGTGATCGTCGACGTCTCCGCCTCGATCGACACGTCCCGGCCCTCGCTATACTCGTAGACTTCGCCGAACTCGGTTTTCAGCTGGTTTTCGAGGTCGTGCATTTCCCCGACTGTCTCGGCCTCGGTGGGGTCGACCGGCATGATCGCCACGCCGTCGGGGAGCTCGCCCTCCTCGTCTTGGGTCGGGAGCGACACGACGTAACCCATCCGCTCGTAGGCGAGTTTCGACTGTGAGAGTACCCAGCGGTGATCTAGTCCACCGCCCGATCCCGACGACCCGGTATTCTGTACGAGCCCGGCGACCTCGCGACCCTCCGGGGTGAGCCGAGCGTGAACCTCGTTGTTCTGGCGCTGCTGTTCAAGATACTCGTCGTCGGCTTCCTCGATCTGATTCGCCGTCTCGCTGAGATACCCGAGATTGCCGTCGGCGATCGTCGCCCACGCCTCGCGCACCTTCTCGTGGTGGACAAACTCGCCGATCATGTCGTTACGCACTTGCGCGCGCTCGACCGCTGCGAACAGTTCGTCACGCTGGCGGGTGTCCTCGTCCTTGCCGCTGTCGAGCCCGGCGGCAATCGCCTCGGGATCGGCGTCGCCACCCGATCGGAACTCCGAACTGTCGCGGATTTCCTGCGAGGTCATTCGCTCGGTCGCGTACTGTTCGAGCGACCGCTCGATCATGGCGTCGACCTCCTCCTCGCTGGCGCTCTGCTCGTCGAGTACCTCGTCGATCGGCGGGAAGCCGTTGACCTTGTACGAATAGGTAAACTCCCCGTTGTCGTCGCGGTTGCGCATATAGAACTGGTACTGAGGTAGGTTCGTGAGGTCGCTCGCGCTGACCTCATCGCTGTGGCGGGTAACGATCGTCTGTGCCTCTTTGTGGCGCTGGGGATTGAAGTTCGCGAACGTCTGGCACTGGCCGAGAATCGCGTCCTGAATCCCCTCCTCGCCGCGCAACTGGTTGGTGAGGTCCTGGCAAGCAGGAATGATCGACAGGTTGTACGCCCGTGCCAGCGACAGGATCTCGGCGATCGACGACTGACCGCTCACGATCTTATCGAACTCGTCGAGGATCGAGTAGAACATCGGCGGGTCTTCGCGCTCCTCGTCGTCCTGTAGTTTCTGCACCGCCGACCACACACGCCGAATGAGCGCCGTCGCGATGAGTGTCCCCGCTGTTCCGCCCGTCGAGGTCATGTCTCGCACCACGATGATCTTCCCCTCGGCGACGGCCTCCTCGACGCTAAACGTCGATTCCGGGTGCGAGACGATCGAGCGCATGAGGTCGGACTCGACCCACTGCTGTAGGCGACCGATCAACGGCTCAATGTCGCTGTCGTCCATGTCGGCTAGCTGCCGACTCGCATAGTCGACGATCCACTCGATTCGCTCGTCGGATAGGTGCTCGGCGTACTCCTGGCGACCGCGCTCGTCGATCAACGCATAATACATATCCAGCAGCGTCAGATTCCGACCGCTCTTAGCCATCCCTCGGGCCATGTTCCGCACGACCCGGCTCATACGCGGTCCCCAGTACTCGTCTGAGCCACCGGCCTGAGAGACGAGCGCCTCTATATCGTCCGCCATTGCTTCGACGGATTCGGCGAACTGAGCGGATTCGGGGTCGGGATTGCCCGGTATCTCTAAGAAGTTGAACCCGACCGTCTGCTCGCGGTTGCCGCCGATCTCAATGTAAACTAAATCGTCTCGCCGGTCCTCGGGAACCATCGAGACAAAATCGCGAGCGTCGTCGGCTTTTGGGTCGTAGAACAGCGCTCCGTAGTCCCGCCGAATCATCTGCGTAAAGAGGTTTTTCAAGAGCGTGGTCTTCCCGAACCCGGTCGACCCGCCGACGAACATATGCAGTTTCAGCTGCTCCGGGTGAATTCCGGCCTCTGTCGCCTTTCGAGCACCGCGTCCTAACCAGTAGGGACTGTCCTGGTAACTGCTCGATAGCAGCACGTCTTGTTTCTCGTGAGGGGTGAGCTCGATCGGATTGAGGTTCTCCCCCTCCCAATCGAAGCGCGGTGTCCCGATCGGCACGGGATCACCGGCTCTCGTATTGGTCCAGTCGATATGCTGGTTCTGCACGTCGTCGCTCGGCAGGTGAGCGAGTCCGGCGAGTTCCTCCGGCGTACATTCAATGCTGGATTTGCGATCGAGGTCGCGGGTTACGACAGATTTCGCGAGGTCGCGAACAGCGCGACCGTTCCATCCCGGCAGGTAGCTCGACGCCGGACTTGCGTAGAAGCGCTGATTGAGATTCGTCCGGTAGCGGCTCTCGATCTGGCTGGTAAGACTCTCAAGCCGGTTGAGAGCACGGTCTTCCGTCGGTGCCGAAACGAGCATCCGCATCTCGACGCCGAATATATCGCGATTCTTCTGCTCCTCAATGACCCGAGCAGCCTCTTTTTCCTGTTTGGTGGCGTCTCGACTGTGGAGTAACTCGGCGTGTTCACCCCGGAGAGCTTCTGCCCGCCTGTTGACCCGCTTTCGACGTAGCCAGCCCCGTTTCACGGGATAGAACACGAGTTGAAACATGATCCGAGAATCGTCGTCTCGGGTGAACGGGCCGATCAAGTCTTTGTAGGGATCGCGAGTGTTCCCTCGGTTGCGAGTCCCGAACCCCCCGTTTTCGATACTCTTAATCGGGTAGGTAGGATCGCGCATGAGGTTGAACCGCGCTCCGGCAAGCGCATGGTCGGCCTGAAACATCCCGTCGGGGACGCTCTCGAAAGACTGGCGGACGTTCGTATGGGGGTAATCCTCGGTAATCTGTTCGTGAAAGTTCTCACCGGTAGCGACGTCCTCGGGAATGTAGTGGTAGGTGGTGCGTTCCCCGTCAAACCACATCTCGAAAGCGTGCGTCTCGCTGTTGTTGATGACCCCGAATTTGGTCTGATAATGGAATAGCCCTTCCAGCAGGTTCACGGCCTCCTCGACGCCGTTCTCACCGTGGTAGGGTTGGAGCTTGTAGATCGGCGAGTCAAAGCCCTCTGCTTGACCCTGAAACTGCTCTGCGGTGCTTTCTGAGAGCGTTGCTGCTCGGGCGAACGTCATCTTGTTGCTTCGATGGATTCTGCTCAGGAACGGCATTAGTCGTCCTCCGTGCTGCTATCGTCGGTTTCAGTCGTCTCGTCGGATTGATACTCGCCCCCCTCACCGCTGCCATCGGGGATCGGGGCTTCCTCTTGACCCTCGCTCTCTTCGTCCGTCTCTGTCTCCCTGTCGTCCTCACTACTCTCTGGTGCGTTCTCGTCGTCGCTGGCACCGTCCTCGTCGGGTGTGTCGTCGGTATCTGCCCCATCGGACTCGTAGGGACTGCTCTCGCTCTGCGCGGCACTCTCGTCGCTCTCGTGGCTACTGTCATCCCCGCCCTGATCGGGTGCTGTGCTCTCGTCGGCGTCGGACTCATCGCCGTTCGCGGCGATCCCCGACCCGAGCACGTTCGGCTGTTCTACAAGCCCGCCGTCGTCGCGAACGTCGCTCTCGTCGTCTTCGACTGACTGAGCGACGGATTCGGACTCCTGGGCCTGCTGCTCCTCAAGCGATATACCCTCCATGTAGGCGTCGAACTCCCCGTGCTCGGACTCACGATAATCCACGAGTCGGGCGGCGTAATCGCTCACGCGCCGCTCTATCAGATACCGGTCGCCCTCGACGTCGACGAGAGCCTCCGAATACTCCATCGCGTCGTTGTCACCGGTCGCGAGGCCCCCGGAAACGAGTGCGGCCTGCTCTTGGCTGAGTCCGAACTCCATCGGCGTCTCGACGTCCATCTCGCCGAGATCGCGCCAAATCGCGATCGCACACTGCTTGGCGATCACCTTCGCTGCTCCGGCGTCAAAGTCCTCCCCTGCCTGCGAGATGAAATCGAACATGAGCCCGGTGTTCCGACCCGCTCGGACCATGCTCTCGATTTGGTCGGCCTGCGCAGCATCACGGAACAGGTCGTGTGCCTCGTCGACGACGAGATCGACGTGGCCCCGCGTCTGCTTGGCGAGCTCGTAAGCGTGACTCGTAATCAGGGCCATCATCATGCCCTTCGCCGCCGTCGAGTCGTTCTCAAACTTGTTCATATCGAAGTAGACGACTCGATCGTACAGGTTGACCTCCGACTCACCACACAGATAATCGTAGGTTCCGCCGGGCTGGAACTCCTTGAGCCGGTTTAGCAGCACGCCAATGTCCCGTTTGAGGGAATCTTTCTCCGACTCGGTTTCCATGAAGGTGTATTCCTCCGGCTCGTCCTCGATCTTCGCGAGCGTCTCGAAGTAATCGTGCATCGTCGGCGACTGCTTGCTGTGCGTCTCGGGATCGTTCGTGATCCCTTCCTCGTCGTCCTCGGGTCCGGCCTGCTTGAACGTCTGCCGGACGGTCATATTGATGGTAGAGCGGATCGCCTGCGCCTGTTCCTCGGGCGCGTTGTGCATGAGATAGATCTGGAACATATCGGTGATGAGACGCACTTTGTCGTCGAGCGATTCCTCGGTTCCGCGAGCGTCCTCGGGTTGGCGGATCTCGAAGGGGTTGATCGTGGTTTCACCGACGAGAATCTTCGACCCGTTGAACGCCTCTACCGGCCCGTCGAACCCGCGAGCAATATCCACAATCACGGTGTTCTGATCGGGGTTACGCAGCAGTTCTTCGATGATGTGATTCTTCATATCGAACGACTTACCGCTCCCCGAGCGACCCACCCAAAACCGGTGTGGCGCGGTACGGCGAAGCCGGTCAACTTGCATCATGCCGAGTGGGTCGCCGGTGTTTCGTTGACCGGTTTTCGCGATCCCGTAGGTCGTTCCCTCCGTCTCTCTCGGCGTGTATCCACCGAACGGGAACAGACAGGCCACGCCGTCGCTCGTCATGTCGAATCGGGTGTCGACTCGGCTCTCCTCCTCTAGATCGTCCTGAATCGTGGGACTGGTGCTGCGCAACCCGGCCAACTGTCGCCCGTGAGCCGTAGTCGTTGAGATATTCGACGCCGAACACCGACTGATAATCCGGCGTCGTGCATCCTGCATGGCGGACTTCGACCCGGCACGAATGGTGATCGCCATTCCGACCTCGAAACACTCGAGGTCATTTTCCTGCATCTGCTCGCGAAGCACCTGTTTGTCCGCTGCGAGCGACGTCGCATCCTCTACGTCGGCGTCCCCGCCTTCCTCTTTCACGACCGCCGCCCCGGTGATGAGTTGGCGCTCGCTGGCGAGCGAGTCGAGCTTGCTGTGATAGTCCGTCGAACCGAGGTAGATCGAGAGGTCGTAGCGAATCTCGGGCACCGACAGTATATCCTCAAGCAAGCCCGTCTCAGGGTGCTTCGGCCACCCGGTAATCCAGAGTGTCGACGTGTATTGGTCGTTCAATTCGACGTGCTGGGTTCCCGGCTCGACGTATGAGGGCGAGTAAACCAGCTGATCGCGGGTGCTCTCGGACGTGTGACCGCGAAGCGAGGTGACAGTCGAACTCACCCACTCGCGAGCGCTGGCGATCCGACCTTGGTCCTCGTCGCTGTCGTCGTCGTCAGGGGCGTCAGCATCCGTCGCTGGCTCGCTTTCGCCCTCTGTTGTTGCAGTCCCCCCGTCGGTCGCGGCTTCCGGTGTGGGCGCGCTCTCGTCGCTCTCAGCGTCGGCCTGTTCGCCTTCACTCTCGCTCTCGTCCTCGGCGCTCTGACCGACGTGTTCCTCGTGGGTTGCGGCGTCGACGTCGACGGCGGGATTGCTCACACCGCCCTCGGTGGTCATGGTCGAATACTCGAACCGATCGTCGGTATCGGGATCGAGCCAGTGACTTCGGAATAGTTGCACGAGCTCGTCGGCGTCGAGACGGCGAGCGACCGTGAACGCCTGTACCGCGTTCTCGACGGTGTTCACCCGGTTGTCGAGTAGGGCGGCCTGCGAGGAACGCTGGTTCTCGCTGGCTTTCACGATCGAGAAATTCGAGAACTTGTCGATGATCGACTCGGAGGTGTTGGCCTCATGGGGTTTGACCGACGTAATGAGGTGAATCTCGCGGTCCATGATCCCCCGATCGGCGAGTTGATCGACTGTCGCCTCGACTTGCTCCTCGGCGTACTTGCGGGCGTACTCGGGCGTGCCACCGTCCTCGGTGGGGTAGCCGTTCCGAGCGGCTTCTTTGAGTCCCTCGACCTGCTCCCCGGCGCTGGGGATGGTCTGTGAGACGCGGATCTTGACGTCGAACCCGGTTCCGCCGTCGCGAGCGATCGTGCTGTTGATGCTGGTCGCGAGTTGGCCGACCTGGGCGAGCCACTGGTCGTCACTCCATTGCGAGGAATTGACCGGCGACACGCTGACCACGCCGATGAGCGTCCCGTCGACGACCTCGACCGCCTGATGCTCGGGATGCACGTCGGCGACACCGGGTACCTCCTCGGCTTCCTCGGCGACGAGAGGCATTCGCGTCCGCTCGCGAACGTATGAGTAGGTCCGCGAGAGCACTTCCAGCGGCGTCGAATACCAGGGTGTGATCTTCACGACTAAGTAGAGTGCGAGCGCGATCGCTCCGGTCCCGATCGCAACAAACTGATTGAGTGGAATGCCGAGAATCGAGGTCGTGGTGTAGAAAAACAGGAACGTCGGACCGATAATGAGAATGATCTCACTGAGCGAGAGTCCCATGAAGATGCGATTGATCCCGCCGGTCTTGTCCTGTGGAATCACCGTTTCAAGTACCGTATTCTCGCCTTGGTCTGCGCTCATAGATTGCCTCCGTTGGAATCCACGATTGTGTGCTGCCGCCGCGTATCGCTCGACTGCTCGATTTCGTGACCGGTCGTCGTCGTGGGGTTGCAGGTGTGGATCATGGTCATTGGATTATTGCTGAAGCCGCCGACGCCGCTCCTCGATATTCACGTACACCTCGTTACTGCCGCCACTTCCGCCGCCACCACCGCCACCGCCGCTCTGAGCGTTGTCCTGAGAGAGCCCGCCGGGTGACATGATCCCGACTTTCCGGGCTTTGACGGCCATGCGGCCCACTCGTCCAGGGAGATTCTGCGAGGTCTGCTGGCCCTGTTCCCGGCCCTCGTCGACCTGCTCTTGCTGGCGACCCAACGCCTCTCGTACTCGTTCTGTCGAGGCCGACCCGACGACACCGACGCTCATCATCCCCGCACCCGAGCGCTGATAGAGGATGTACGGGAGGACGATCGCGCCGACGATTGTCCCGACCTGCAACGCGAGACTCAGGAACGCTCCGGCGAGTCCGGCACTCTGCATCACCTGTTGCATATCGGGACCGAACCCGACCGCGAGCACGGCCCCGACCGGCAGCGGAAGGATCACCAAATAGAGCCAGAACCGCCAGAGGGAGTCCATCATATCTGAGACTCCCTTAACCGGGATCGCTCGGGCGGCGAATACGGCGGGCATCATGGGGGTGAGCGCGATCATCCCGACGATACGGAACGCGAAGATGAGCACCATCGCGATAACTATCCAGAAACCTAATAGATAGAATAGAATCAATCCGACTAGCGCAAGCCCGGCACCGCCGACTAACCCGTTTTCCAACTCAATCGACCCCACGAGAGCGCGGTTGATGAGACTGGTAAAGTCGAGTATGATCCCCATGAGCGTCCACGAAATGTCGGATGCCATGATCCAGGCGAGCCCTAAGTGCATGAATCCCTGCTGCTGAACGTGAGCGGGGAGCATATCGAGGCCGAACCGTCCGAGTCCGACATAGACGCCGGTCAGCAGGGCGGCAATCGCAAGAGCGAGCGGTTGCCACAGCGTCTTGTATGAGTTGTAGATACCGCCCCAAAATGAGTCACCGCCGACTGCTTGATACATATTCCCGCTCGGCGGGGCCGGTGTGTAGGTAATCGTGCCGAATACTTCCTGTAGAATGAATGAGAGCGCGTTAGCGATCTGATTTGAAATGAACTCAAGGAATCGTGCAACGACGTCGAGCGCGGCGTTGATCGCGGTTCCTTTGATCCCGCTTGCGTCACTGCTGAGGCCGCTGCTGTTCGTGCTGTTGTTTCCACCGATGTTGATCGACCCGTTCGGTCCCGTTGACCGATTGGCGGCTCGATCGCTGAGATACCCGCTGCCGTAGGCTTGTTCGCCGCTTTCCGAGCCCCCTGATCCTGTGCTTGCACCGGTTCCGAGCCCGCCCGTCACGGACGAGTTATTGGTGGGGCTGCTACCGGTAGTATTCCCGGCTGAGGTGTTCCCGAATGGGTCTGTTTCGTTTTCGCCTCCCTCCTGAGCGAGTACCGGCCCGACAGCTGCGGTAACGAGGACGAAAACAAGGAGAATGACCCGTATTCGGCTTGCTGTCATGAAAGGACGCGCACAGTGTTCCGCCGTAAAACTTTCTCCCTTGCCTCTATTTACACAACTAAACTAATTAAAAGATAAACACTAAACGACAGCTACGATGAAGTGGTAGAGTTGGTAGCGTTAGATGGACTCGACGCACCGCCACTTTTGGACTGGATGCTCACGCTCTTGCATCCGATCCCTGGCCGATCTAGCTGACTTCGACCTCCGCCGAGTTGTAGGGTTAGCTGTGGACCACTGTGGATATTCCCGAACAGTCGGTAGTCGACGACGGCTGTCCTCGTTTCACCCGCGCATACACCTTCGCTGGTACTCTGCGGTGTCACCTCGTCAGTTCCCTCCGCATAGACCTGTCCGAACCCGAACGGGAGTACGGGGACAGTCGTCGTCGCTCCTGGTTGCACGATCTCGCGCTCATATCCTTCGTACACTCCGACGCTCCACCCGTCGCTCTCACCCGGATTCGTGCCCTGCTTGTAGAGGCGAGCACCGGTAACGACGGCTGGGGCGTTCCCGGTGTTTTCAAGCTTGACTCTCAATTCGCCTCCCTCGGCGGATATGACCTCTGTAACCTCGAATCGCGGTTGCATCTCGAAATCTACGGCATCGACTCGGGTTCCGTTTTTGACTGCATAGACCTCATACCGCCCGTAGGGGTACTTCTTGTAGCCGTCGCCACCTTCTTTGATGACCGTAAATTCGGCTGTCCCTTCCCCCTCCTCCACGTTGTAGGTCCCCCACATCTGCTTGTTCGCGTCTCTGAGCTCCACTTTGTCGATATTCGCCTCCGAACGGATCGGGATATAGAGCTTCTGTCGGTCAAAATCGGGTCGCTCTCCGAACGCATTGACCTGCGACTCGCTGGTGGTAGTAGCACCGCTTCCGCTGCTGTTTCCACTACTGTTTCCGCTCCCTCCATTTCCGCCCACACAGCCCGCGAGAGCACTGATCGCGCCGGTGGTCGCTATTCCCGTAACGAATTGTCGGCGTTTCATGGAAATCCCGCCATGGACTCGCGGGTTAAACCTATCCATGTCGTGTCAAAATTCTGGCTAGCCACTCGCGCCGATCCCCGCCGCTCGCCCGATCTTACCAAACATCTGAGCGCCGGTCCCGTCTTAGTGTTTGGTAAGAAGACCCCGCGACCACCGGAAGGCGCGGCTCTCCGCTCCCGACTTTCGCGTAGAAAACAGGCCGCTCGGATTGACGCGAGATCTATAGTGCTCAGCAGAAATCCCCATACTTTCTCTCCGCATGAACCTCACCAGCTGTCAGAACCGGTGTGCGAGATACAGAGATTGAATCTTGTATCTGGCCCGTGCCGCTATCTCTTTACCCTCTTATCGATCAAGAGGCGTTTCCGTTGCTTTCAAGCGCGTTTGACGAGTCGTTTCAGATCGAGGTGACCAGCACCGTGGTAGAGTTCGCCGCCGGGGGCACTGCTCGCGGTTTCTTGGATGAGTGATTCGACCTCTTCGACACTGGCATCGGGACGTAGCGACCGGACAAGCGCGGCTGCTCCCGCGACCTGTGGGGCAGCCATTGAGGTGCCGGCTTTCCATCCGTAGGCAGGGATGATGTTGCCGTCCTCGTCGGTTTCGTAGATAGTTGAGTAGACGAGGTCGCGTCCCGCTTCGGGAATGCTGTCGAGTGCGTCGAGGTCTGCGTCCCCACCCGCGGCGCTCACGTCAACGGCGCTCCCGTAGTTGGTGTAGAACGCCGGGGAATCAGTGGGGTCCTCCAGCCGGTTGCCCGTGAGCCACTTCGCCTCGTTGTCGCTATGCTTGCCGCCCCAACCACAGCCGATTGGGCCGGTTGCGGCGACACCGAAGACGCCCTCGGCCTCCGTGGGGATACTGAGGGTGTTCTCCGGGGACATATTGAGTGAGTCGTTGCCTGCGGAGTTGACGATGACCGTCCCCTGCGAACGGACGTATGCCGCGATCTGTTCGGCGATGCGGAGTTCCTCCGTCAGGAACGGATACTGGTCGACGTAGACGTACGGTGCGGGGAAACCGACGCTGTAGTTGATGACGTCACAGTCCGCTTCAGCGGCTTTCACCCACGCGGCATAGCCGTCGCCCTGCTTCCCTTCCTCGCCGGAGAACATCCGGTAGGAAACGATTTCGGTATCCGGAGCCGTCCCGAGAACGCCGCCGTCAGGACCATCGTTGCTGTTGGTTGCGGCGATGATGCCCGCGACGTGTGTTCCGTGGCTGCCTGCGCCGTTGGGTCGCCAGTCGTACTCATCCTCCGAGACGTTCTCGGAGAGTTCGTCGTTGACGACATCCGCGAGATCGGGATGGGCGTCGTAGACACCGGAGTCGACGACAGCGACGCGGGTACCCGCACCGGTCGTTGTGTCGTGGATCGACTTGCCGCCACCCGGTTTGTCGGTCAGTTCGTTGCTGACGCCCTGGATACGCTTGTCCCACTGGAACTCGCTGTTTTTCGGTGGGCCGTCGTGGTTGTGGCTCGATCCCTTGCCGTCGGTGGTCGGTCCATCTCGGGACTTGACGGCACCAGTGCGGTCGTCGCCTAGATCGATGACGCGGTCGGCGACCGTCGTGCCGTTCACTCGCTCTTGGTCGCCGCGTGCGACGAGGACGTCGGCCTGTGAAAGGTCGTGGATGATCTCGATGTCATCGGGAACCTCCGAACGGTCGACATCGCGGAGGTTGATGAAAAAGCGCGAATCTGAAGTGCTCGCCATCGCGGTGCCGGCACCGAGTGTTGCCGCACCGAGTGCTGTGCCCGCCAACCGAAGGAACGCCCGCCTGTGTTGTGCCATGACAAGACATATAACTGCCTAAAGCATTGTTAAACGTTAGGATTATATTCGTCAAGGTTATAGTTTCCAGATGTCAGATTTGCGTCTGAGGGTATCAAGACAAGCTCTATCTGGGTGGCAAGCAGAAGCGTGAATCCGCGATAGTGCGTTCTCACGTAAAACTGCGGATTGTGCGTCGATCTCAGCGCGATCACGTTCTTGCACATCAAATCAGGCTGATCCGTGATTTGATGTGCAGCACTGAGCGGTTCCCTCGCTGACTTCATCCGAAAATCCGACTGTCTGGAGGGTAATATGAAACCGATTCCGGCATATGGCCGCTGAGTCACCCGAACAGAACACCTTTGACGACCCAATGTGCAAGATATGTGCCCTACATCTCGCACACCGATTTCGATAGGTAGTCATACCGCAACGTTGGAAAGTACGAAGACTTTGGCTAATCCCTATAGTCGCTGCTGCTCAACTGGTACGCTGACGTGCTGGCGTTCTCGCTGGTTCCGTTCTCGGCGGTGAGGTTGCTGCCGGTCCCGTTCGACCGGTTGCTGGTGTTGCTCATAGTTGACCGGTTGGCACCGGTGAGGTCCCCTGTCTCGTTGGTGAGGTTCCCGCTCAAATTCCCGGTTGTGTTCGTTCCGTTGGCTGAGACATTTGCACCGGCGTTGATGGTGTATTCCTCGCACGCGATCGTCTGGTTCGGTCCTTCGGTGGGGCCACCTCCGAATACGAGTGAGCCGGTCGTTTCTCGGATTTCTCCGAATACTCGATAGCTCACCGTTATTGGGCGGGTCTCTCCGGTACAGTATTGGTTTTCATAATCGGATACTGATGAGTTGTTGCCGATCGAATAGACGTCGTTGAACCCCATGAGCCGCGTCTCGACCGTTATCGACTCCTCGGGCGGCACGATCGCGTCCTGGTCGACGAACCCGCCGCCGAACTCTTGGGGACCCGGACTTTGATTCAGTCGGTAGATCCGTGCTGCCGTGATCGGCGCGGGGGCAGTTCCGATGTTCTCCACGGTGATCGCGACGAGTCCCTGCTGGCTCTCGATCCCTGTGATCGAAAACTCCGGGCGAAGATCGTAGGAGCGGCTATCAACCACTCTGTCCTCCTGAACCGCTTTTGCGGTGTAGGTGCCGAACGGATAGGGCTTGTATCCGAACTGGTCGGACGTCTGCTCGATCAACGTAAATGTGGCCGATCCCTCGTACTGGTGGGGCTCGAAGGTCGCGAACACGTCGCCGTTCGGTGCATTGAGTTGCACTGCATCGAGCGTGACGTCGGTATTCAGCGGGATACTCATTTCACTCCCACTAAATTCGACCTCTGAGCCAAACACACTCGGGATCGCAGTGGTGGTCGTTCCGTTTGCGGTTCCCGTCTCACCCGGCCCGTCTGTCGCCGTCGGCTCGCTGCTGGTTAGGGTGGTGGTGGGCGACGACTCGACGCCACTGCCGTTTTCGGAGTCGTTGGTGCTATTGTCGCTCGATCCACCTCCCCCGAGACACCCAGCTACTCCGAGGGCAGCGAGCACTCCGGCTCCTGCCTGTAGTACGCTACGCCGATCCGTCGATCGAGAGGGACACCGATCACTCGTCATTGTTAGTATCTTGAAGCAAGGGTGGTCCGCAATTGGTTGCGTGAGCGGTCGTGGCGACCGATCTGACCGATTGCACCGACCGGCTTACCCGAACAGACACCCGACGCCTGCATCGGCGAGACTCGTCCCGGTCTGCTCGGCGAGGAAGCCGACGAACTGCGGGAGCACGAGTCCGAAGATCACGATAATGATCCCGTAGAGCGCGTTCTGCCGACCTCCGGCCCCGCGACCGGCTCCGAACATACTCGCTGCGCCCTGAGCGATGAGATAGACGCCGCCGATCACGAGGACTCCCTGGATGAGTAGACCGCCCATACCCAGCAGCGCCGACCCGCCGGGCATATCGCAGATCCCCTGCTGGGCCGCTGCCGGTGAAACCAGGGTCACGGCCCCGATCATCATGATGAGCGCCGCCTGCGGCACGAATGGCACTACAGAATTTTTGAGCGTTTCCGTGAGCCTTGACTCGGTTTTTTCGCCGTCGTCGGTCGCCTGTTGGTTGCGCACCATATTGGCACGCGTCTGAAGGGTCTAGTAAAAAACTGTCTATGTCGCGGAAAAAATCTGACACATATTCTGATGTAGAAAAGCCGCTTCATGGCACTGTACGCGAGTAGTAGAGGGACGAATCAATTCTCAGTGAAGAATTTGATCGCGGCAGCGAGCAACCCGAAAGCGGCTGGTAGCGAGCTCGCGAGTAGTAGACTCAGCAACCCGGCTACCAGAAGGACGATGAACGGAACCGTCGCGATCGCGGCGGCTCCCTTGAACAACCCGCTCACGAACGAGGTGATTCCACCGACGACATAATCCACTGCCGATCCGACCGGTCCCGTGGTTCCTGCCGATTGGCAGTTGGTTCCGTAGGTGCAGCCGTTCGTCGACGCCCCCTGAATCGCGTTCGGTCCTGCGCCCTCGACCTTGACACAACTATTCGCCACTACTGACGCAGGCCGGTCCTGGATCTGGACTGCTGGCAAATTAGCGGAGGTTCCGGTGAATGTTGAATTAGCGACTTTCACGGCATATGGCGGCTTGGGCTTCACGCCATAGCCACTGCCGGGCGGCCTCGCGTTGACCGACGTTACTGCACTGGTTCCATTTACGAACCGGCAGTTGTTGATCGAGAGCGCCCCTGAGAATCCACGAATGAAGCAGAGAGAGCCCATGTTCTCGACGCTCCGGGCGACGAGCTCACAGTTTTCGAGCCGCCCGCCACCGGGCTTGTCGATGAAATCGGGCATTTCCGTTTTGACGCCGTTTGTGGCGAACTCTGCGAGGAACTCCGATGGTCGGGGGCCGTCGTACCGTTCCTTGTCTACACCGATGGTGCATCCGACTGCCCACGATCCTTTCCCAGCAAACCGAATCTGCGATACCTCGTTGTTGAAGTACGCCCCGTCGATGATGTGAAGGTCGCCGTGCGTCCGGCTGCCGTAGATCCCGTTGTCCGACCCGCCGGTAGACGCACACTGGACGAGCTCGACGAGTCCTCTGTTGGTTTTCCCGACCCAAAATCCAGGGACTCCACCGCTGTTTTTGTCGCCAGGGATTCCGTGATCGGTCATTATGAAACGCTGGACGCGAACGGCCCCCTCTGATGACCGCGCGATCGGCGTACAACCGGAGTGATTATTCGATTCTTGATTTCCCTGTCCGGTGGCACTTGTGTTGTCCTGAACGCCAATCACGCGAACGTCACGGACAAAGACGAATCCGCTCTCAGTTTCGGCGAGCAGCGAGGCACCGGCGACGTCGGCGGTCTGATCGAGAATGAAATTCCCGAATAGTCCTCGTTGAAGCGGGCCGAGAATCAACCGGGCCTGCGTATTCGGCGCTGCGGCGAAGCGCGGGGCGTTCTGTCCGGGTGGCTTTTTGCTGTTCTCGAATCCTTCACCGACCATTCCGAATGTGCCACCTGGACTGAGGTTCAGATCGCCATTGAGTAGGAACTCAGCACCTCTCGGAAGGATGATGAGCGTTCCCGACTCGGCCCCACTCTCTAAAGCACTATTAGCGGGTGTCTCGCCGGATGGATCGGCCCCGAGGTCGTCGACGGCGTTGACGACGGTATCAAAGTCCGAGGGCGAAGGAACAGCCTTCTGCTGTTGCACTCCATCGCGAAAGCGCCGCTCGGTTTCGGCGAGCGACCGGTACGCATCTCGGTGCGGGTGGCCCGGTGTCTCAAAGTTGCCGGGAGATACAATGTCGCCGTTATAGACTTCCAGGGGATTGTCCGATCGGAGCTCCTTGACGGCGGGCGGCACCTGACTCGGGTTCGCTCCGACCTTGCACGCTTCCATCGCTCCGGCTGCTCCCGCGCTCTCTGCGGTCGCGATTCCCGAACCAGCGTCGGTCGATAGCATCGCGGCGGTCCCGGCTGCGGCGAGCGAGGTTTTCAGGAACGCTCGCCGTTTCATCCGAGTCGGCGAGGGCTCGGCTTCCGAATCTGATTCGGGCGGCGACGGGGACGCGCTCTGAGTGCTCTGCGCGCTCTGAGCACTCATGATTTCACCTGATAGGCGATGAACCCGACGAATAGGATGAACGCAACTCCGATGAAAAAGTCGAATACTGGACCGTCCAAGAGGTCCGAAATCGTCCCGAAGATTCCCTGATTCGGGTCTACAACGCCGATCTCGACCGGCTGCCCGCCACTCGGATTCGTTGTGTTCTGCGGCGTCGTCTCTCCCTGACCGCTCCCGTTGACGCCAATACTCGCCCGATCAACGATCACCTCGGGGGACTCGCCTGATCGGTTGACGTACGCGCTATCCCTGAGCCCGTCCGACTGGTAGTAATCGTACTGCTGGTTGCCGTTCGTGTCCCGGTAGGGAACGGCGACAAGCGTCGAATTATCCCCGAGTCGCGAGCGATTGAGTGACCGACCGGGAACGTCGTACAATTCGATCGTGACCTGCTTTACCGATTCGTTCGGCTCGACGTATCGCCCGACTCCGATGATGCTGTCGACAGTATCGTTCTCCGGCGGGAGATAGCTGCTGTCGTGGATCGCGACGAACCCACCGTCAGGAAGCTTCGTCGACGCGACCGTGACTGTCGTTCCGTTGGTGGTCTGGTCGGTGAACCGAAGCGCTGCACTCGGGATCGCGGCGTTCTGTGTCCGCTCAACCAAGACGTAACCGGTGGAGAGAGCCGCCTGCTGTGGCTCATACACTGAATCGTTGCCGGTCGTGAACTGCTCGAAACGCTGGTTGCCGTTCGACTCTCGATAAGCGACTGCGCTGATGTTCTGCGATCCGTTTAGTCGCGATTGGTTGCTGTAGACGCCGGGAACGCCATTATCGACGGGAATCGTGAGATTCTGATAGCTGCCAGGTTCCAGATACTCCGAAACCGCGATCGCGCTCTCCTCGCGTTGCCCGGCGAGTGTGAGCGCATAGCCGTGTAGAACCACGTAGCCACCCTCGGGGAGCGTAGCCGACCGGACGGTGACGTTTGCGCCCGTAGCGACAGTCTGGCGCTGCATCGTCACGCTCACGCTGCCGTTGGTGCTCCCGGTGGTGTTCGCCGCCGTTGCGTTTCCTTCGGTAGTCGTCGTGTTCGCTGTCGTCTCCTGAGCTTGCACACCGGCGACCGCGAGCGGCCCCATGATCGCGATCGACCCGACCAAGACTGCCGCGATGAGCACGGCGAGCGTCCTTCTCGATCTCGACCGGGCGGTGCTCGGCTCCGTCGTGGTGGCGGTGTGGGCGTTCATTGGCTTTTAGCGTAAAGTGCGACCGCGAGCCCGCCGATAATCACAAGTAGCGGGCCGAAATCGCTGGCTGCGTTCGGGATCGCCTCAAGATCAACTCCGCTGCCCTGGTTGGGATTCAGTTTGAGGCCTTCGCCCGGAGTGGTTGTCTCGGTCCCGTTGTCGGTGCTGGCCGGGGTCTGCGTTTGATTCGGGACGAACCCATCCATGAGCCCCTCCGACCCGTTTTCTGTTGTGATTCGCTGCTCGACGTCGATCCGGGCACCGGCGACGGCTGGGCGGCTACCGTCAATCAGGTAGCTCACGTCCTGCGCGCCGGTCGTGGCGAGTGCGTCGTACTGCTGGTTGTCGTTAGTGTCGAGGACCGCTTGCACGTACATCGTGGTCGGCGCTCGCAACCTCGATTGCTCGAATGAGCGCCCGGCGACGTCGAACAGCCGAATCTGCACCCGACTGTACGACGTATCTGGTGCGATATACTCGCTGATGCCGATCACGCTGCCGAGTCCGTTCCGGGGATAGTTCCGATCATGAACAACCAGGAACCCACCGTCGGGAAGCCGGGGCTCGCGAACGGTGATACTCGTCCCGTTCGTCGTTTGATTGGGGAACGCGAATCGGACGCTCGACGGACTATCGGGGGTCGCTATCCCCGACTCGTTGACCGCGACCGGAGTGGTCGTCGACGTCGTATTCTTCTCGTTGCTGTTCGACGTCGGGACGGTTGTCGTGTTGTTCGTCGTCGTGGTGCTGTTCGCTGCGCTGACGGTGCTCACGTTGCTGCTGTCCGTGGCGACCGTATCGGTGAGGGATTCGTTCGACGAGTTGTTGATCGGCGCTGACTGTTGCTGTACGCCGACAGAATCGGCGGCGACGACTCCGGCGATACCCCCGATCGTCGCGACGAGTACGATGCCGACTACCAGCACCCGAAACGGGGCGCTCCGATCTAGACGCGATTGCGACTCAGGACTCGAGGATGTAATTCGTGTCATGGAGGTAGGGCTCCCCGGAAGGATAGCCAGAACACGCCGATCGCCGCTGCTGTTCCGGCGAGCAACAGCAGGCCGTTCGCGATCGGGTTCTTCGCCGTGGTGAGCGACAGGCTAAACGATCGGTCTGAGAGCGGCCAGAGTGGGCGAATCCCCATCGGGGTCAGAACGTCGCCTATCAGGTGTGCCAGGATCGCGAACGTCCCGACGGTGAACCAGAACAGCCCAAAGAACACTTCATCAACTGCTGATCGAGAGCTCGCGACGTCGGCTCCGATCCCCGAATAGCCGTTCCCCGTGAGCCATTCGCCGACGAGCACGAACGCTCGATCACCGGCGAACCATCCGACCGCACTGAGGACCATCCCCACGAGTACGGCGAAGCCGATCGTATGGCTGAATCCTCGGTGTTTCAGGAATGGGACTCGCTGATCGCGGTCGGGGATCGGCTCGACGACGAACATGATCGCGCCACCGAGGACGGCCAGCGCCGGTCTATCAGCTGCGAATAGAATGAACGCGAGCGGGGCATACAACAGCAACCAGATTCCCAGGTGGCCCGGTCGATACATCACTACGTTGCTTGTGTGCTTTCTTGGGCGGGCTGGTTGCGACTCCCGGTGCTCATCTCATTCAGTCGGTTGGTGACGATTCGGTTGACCTTCCGAGGCCCGTGAATACCCCACAGATTAAGCTCGACGTTGGCTGTCCCGGCGGTATCGAGTTGCACCGTCCCAAATGACAGAAGCCGCTCGACGACCGACTGATTGCATGAAGTGTTCTGAATCTGCTCCATGCGCACTTGGTCGATATTCCGCGAGAGAATACCGCTCCGGTGGAATACCTGCTCGGTCGTGATGGCGTAAAGGTGGGTTCGGTACTGTAGGTAGGTGACTGCAAGCACTCCGATCCCCGCGATGACTAAGACCACCGACACCCCGAGGATTGTCACCGGGATCGACGCGGGAAGGCTCACCCCGATGATCGGGAGCGCTGCGGCGGCAGCAATCAAGATCGCACCGGTCAGATAGGTGGGAATGTAGGTCCACATACTCTGATGGCCCGACCATAGCAACTCCTCGTTGTCGCTGAGGTGCATCCATTCGGGGACCTCTGGTTCGGATTCGCTCATTGGATCGGCCCTCGATCGCGACAGGCCGTGCTCCTCGAATCGGGGACTCTATTCGGCGTTTCTCTCGTGAATTGGGTTTGCTGGTGCATGGTTCTCTAAGTGATTTTCAGGTAGAGGTAGACCCCGACGAGCACTGCGGCGAGCACGAGCAACTCAAGCATCTGCGGACCACTGCTTGCACTCGCGTTCGCGTTCCCGCCGCTGCTCTCGGTGTCGCTCTGTAGGCTCTCGCGGGCCGACTCGTTGATCGAGACGTTCGCTTGCGAAATCAGTGCGCTCGACCCGTTGGGCCTATACGGTGTGTCGTTCGCCCCCTCTGACGCTGCGTACTCGAACGTCTGGTTGTTGTTCGTGTCCCGATAGGGGGCGGCGATCAACGTGGTGTTCTCGTCGATCGTCTCATTGAGCTCGACGGTGATGTTCTGGTGTACCCCTGGATCGAGGTAGCCTGAGATACCCTGGATGCTGTCGATCGTTTGGTTCTTCGGCGGGAGTAGCGCCGACCCGTGGATCACGACGAATCCACCGTCGGGAACAGTCACCGATCGGACGGTGACGTTCGTCCCGGCGGTCGACTGGTTACGGAGTGCGACCGTGCTGTTGTTTGCGAACGACGTCGCGTTCTGAATCTGGATGGTGGCACGATCGGTGACTGCCGATCCGTTCGACGAGTAAGCCGTATCCTGAAACCCCTGCGAACGCCGCACATCGAACATCTGATTGTCGTTCGTGTCGCGCGCCGCCTTTGCGATCACCGTCTGATTGTGCGAAATCGGTCTATTCAGAACCACCTCAAGATCCCGATGGATACCGGCGTCGAGATAGTCGGTAACGCCGATAATACTCCCGACAGTCTCGTTCTGCGGCGGCGTGAGGCTCTCGTTGTGGACTGAAATGAACCCGCCTTCGGGGAGCGTGACCGATTCGACTGTGACCGTCGTTCCGTTTGAGGTCTGATTATCGAGAGCGATCGTGCTGTTGTTGCCCGCCTGCGCACTCGCCGCTGGTGCGGTGGCGATCATGCCGACGCTGAATAGCAGCGCAACGACGGCGATCGCCCGAAAGGACGTCTGTTCTCCGGTCAGGTTCATTCTGGATAGCGGGTATAGGGTGGATAGTAGCGGTGCTCGATGACTGAGGCTCCTATACCGGTCCTATGTGGGCGATTTGGTGACGGTCGCTTTCACACCCTCATTCTCGGGGGTACTGGCCGTTTCGTTGGAATCCTCCGCTGGATCATTGGTCGCGGCGGTGTCGCTGGTACTGGTGTTTTGCTCGGCGCTCTCCGCCTCGGCGACGTCAGCTGTCTCACTGGCGAGAATACCGCCGTCGTCGGATTCGTTCTCGTCGCTCGATCCGTTGCTGGTCGTGGTCGTGGTGGTGGTGGTGGTGTCGTTCCCGTCGCCCGGCCCGCCGCCGGGTGGTTCGGGTAGGAGTCCGACGGCGATCGACACCTCCGCCGAGTCACTGGCGATCTGACCCTCTGCGTCGAGCGCCCCTGTGTCGACGCCGGGATCATACTGTCCGTTACCGTTGGAATCACGCACGACGACCACGGTTACGCGCTCATTGACACTCGCTTCGGCGAACTGTAGATCGACCTGTACGCTCTCGGTGGTGCCGGGCGAGAGACGGCGCGAGGTCCCGATCCGGTCGTCCGGGCGATCGACTTCGCCGAAGTTCGCCGCGTCGTAGGCAACCAGGAACCCACCGTTGCTGTCCGACGGAAGCGTGACCGACTCGGCGACCACGCGCAAGGCGTCTTCTAAGGACTGATCGTTGAACAGCACTTCCGCGCTGGTTGCGCCCTCTGGCGGCTCTTCCGTTGTAGTGGTGGTCGGCGGTTCGGTCGTGGTGGTCGTCGTTGTAGTGGTCGGCTCGGTCGTGGTGGTTGTCGGTGGCTGAGTCGTCGGTTCGTCGGTTTCCGGCGGCTCGGTTGTTGGCTCGTCCGTCTCGGGCGGCTCCGTGGTTGGTGGCTGAGTCGTCGGTTCGTCCGTCTCGGGTGCTTCTGTTGTAGTGGTCGTCGTTGTAGTGGTGGTCGGCGGTTCGGTCGTGGTGGTCGTTGTTGTAGTGGTCGTCGGCGGCTGAGTTGTCGGCTCGTCGGTTTCCGGTGGCTCGGTCGTTGGCTCGTCCGTCTCAGGTGCTTCTGTTGTAGTGGTCGGCTTGGTCGTCGGTTCGTCCGTCTCAGGCAGTTCCGGCTCCGTGGTAGGGGTCGAACCGTCCCCGTCGTCGGTTTCGGGGGGTTCGGTCGTCGGCGTCTGATCGCCCCCGTCGTCGCTGTCGTCGCCGTCGTCGCCGTCGTTGCTCTCGTCGGTTGTAGTAGGCAGCTCAGTCGGTGGCTCACTATCGCCGCTGTCGTCCGGGGGCGTCTCGGTCGGGGTACTTCCACCGTCGTTGTCGGCACTCTCCGTCGTCGTCGGTTCCGGCGTCGACGGGTCGGGTAGATCGTCGCCGGATTGGGCCTGCTCGTCCTCACTCGGTGCGTCTGAACTTTCCCCGCTCGTCGACGTATCTGGCGTACTCGTGGTCGGGTCCGTTTCTGCGCTGCTGGTGGTTGTCTCCGGGGGCTCCGGCGTCGGGGTCGGCGTTAGCGTCGGGGTTGGCTGAGGTTGCACAACGACCGTCGTCTCGGTCGTGGTCGGTGTGCTCGATCTAGTCATCTCCTCGCCCGTCGCGGTATCCGGGGCGGGTGAGCTCGTACTCTCGGCCTCGGGTTCGGATTCGCTTGCGGTGGTCGTCCCCGTCTCGCGGCTGTCGGTCACGCTCGTCTTGCTCGACGTCGCCGTACTGGTCGTTGCATCCTCAGTCGGCGGAAGTTCGACGCGAAGGGTGTAGGTCCCACCGGGCTCGAACGTGCGGGTGTCGGCGTCGACAAACTCCTGCTCGCTCTCATTCTCGGGGCTCCACACCGGTCCCGGTTTCTCGTAGCTTGCGAGCGTGAGCGTCACGGGATCGCACCCCTCGTCGATGGTGAAGCTCACGCGCGCGGTTCCGGTACTGTTCACAACGATTGCGGAGCTCTGGACACACTCAGCGAGTGACTCGTTGGTAGTAAACTCGCCGTTAGACGACCGTTTGAGAGGGTTCTCAGTGCTACCGTGAGCGTACCGGATCAACCGATCGGGCGTATAGTAGCCCTCGGGTCCTCGAAGGTTCTTGATCGACTCACCCTGCACAAAGTCGATCTGGTAGTGGGTTTCTCCCTGTTCGGACGTTTTCGCCTTTCCGTTCCCTCCGGCGCTGGCGTTCGGGCTCCGGTCGCTAGTGGTTGACGTCGAGGACGATGGGTTCTGCTGAGAGGTCAACTGCATCGCTCGAAGCATTCGACTACTGACCGTCTTCGGGTCCTCTGAGCCGTCGGTCCCGACCTCGACCGTTGCGACGTGGCTTTTGACCTTGGTCACGCGAATGCTGCTCGCGTCGATCCGATCGTGATCGGCGGCTCGCGTAAGCGATCGTTCCAGATAGCTTCTCTTGAGCTCGCCCGTAAACTCGATCGAGTACCTGAGCACGTTCCGCTGCTGCTCGATGAGTTGGATGTTCTGAACGCCCATCGCTCCCGCTCCATCACCCTCGATCTCGGTGGTGTCCGGCCCGGTCGCCGACTGCGAAAAGGGCATTGCCCCGATCCCGGCTGCCGATGTGACTACCGCCAAAACGATAAGCCATACTGCGCCCCTCTCTCTCATTGAATCAGGCGGCTGCCACCTCCGGCATAAGCCTGTCTCTGTCACGTCAAAGAAATTTAATTTCCTGGCTATAATCTCAAGTTTCGTTGATCGATTTCAGTGAACCGCCTCGGGGTCAAGCCCCGAGGCACTCGCCTTGTTTACTCTGAAGATTCTCTGAGAGTGTGATCGGCACGGTGGTGAACAGCGGAATCCACAGTTACGACGGCAGAAGCGGCATTGTTTAGTCAGACTCTCGTGAGTGGGTTTTGTGGAAAAATCAGCACGTGTGGCTCTGATTCTGATATCCGTCGGTTTTGTGCTGATCGGCGTTGGTCTTGCGATCGTTCTTCTCACTGTCTTGTGATGACAGGGATATATTCTCTCGACATCGGGGTGTTGCCGCTCCCTATCGACTGCTACGTTTCTTACCTAACGCTTAGATAGGGAGCACGTTCTACTGTTTGGTAAGAGAACCCGGCGGTGTAGCGGATCGCGGTGCGACCGCTGTCGGCGCTTACCTCCGTGGTTTCTGCTCCTCACGATAGATACTATCTCAAACTCTTGCATATCGTTGGTGCCGATACCAACGAGCTTAACACGTTGGCGACCGCACCAACGACAGAGGATGGCCGATGATGAGAGCCCCGAGGTGGTCTATGAGAAACGAAAGGTGGTGCGAGCGGGCGTACTCGTCCGGTACAAGTTCATCTACCCTACTGCTGTCGAACGATACCCGCCGGGCGCGTGTTACGCGCTTCACTACGGAGTCGCTGATCCGGCCGATCCGTCTGACGACACTGAGTGGCCTATCGGCCCGGAACAGGGCACAATGCTGCGCTACGACAACGACCACGGCGACGGAAGCCATCACCGACACGTTGGGGCCAATCTCGACTCCGAATACGAGTTCCCAGGGTCAGTCGCAGCGGTCTACGACCGATTCTTTCGTGAGACAGGAATCGAACCGTTCGGCCCATCACCGGAGGACTACGACATATGACTGAGAACGACACCGAGAACGGACGCGAACAAGAAAGTAAGGAGCACGCCGGGACGTATCCCGACTCCGTGCCCGAGGAGTGGGCGCGGACGCTGCGTGTTACTGTCGAGTCCGACGAACAAAGCGACGAAAGCGGCACCGATCATCCGACGCTTTCGTTTCCGGATGTAGACACCGCGACAGCGGTCTTTACCGACTCGACGCTTGGGCTCTTGCGGGCACTGAACGTTCATGAGCCATCGAGTATCCGCGAAGCAGCACGGCTGGTCGACCGAGACAAGAAAAACGTCTACGATCAGCTTCGGAAGCTGGCTGCCTACGGTGTTGTCGAGTTCGTTGAAGAGGGGAACGCAAAACGGCCGATCGTCGCCTACGATGAGATCGTTTTCGACTTTGCCGTTTCACTTGATTCTGAAGAGGACCAGACTGACGAACCTGCTGCCGCTTGAAAACAAAACTCTCAGCCAGTCGAGTTAGCGCACAGTTCGTCACTCAATCGTCGCTTGATCACTCGTGTTCGTGAGCACTTGATCAACTCGATTCGCTCTTAACTTGATCTTCGGCAGATTTTCCATCTATATCTCAAACCATCCTGAATCTGATAAAATTTCATATGCAAACAGAATACGCGTTGCAAGTGAAATTACCGTCTTCTACTGTCTGTGGCTGCTTATCCGATTATCGTCGTTGCCCGACCTACAACAAACGCTACAGCAGCGAGGTACATCGAGTATTTGAGGTGCGATTGTCCGGCTGTCGGGTTTCTGAACCCCTCGTACACGCTGTAGAGCATCAAGAGGTCACACGGGATCACGAGGACCAGATAGGCGATTCCGAACGTCCCTCGAATGAACGGCACTGGGCTTGCGAGCACCGCGAGCGCTAGAACGACCGCTGCGAGGATGAGCGACGTGCGATCACCGACCACGATCGGGAGTGTCCTCAGCCCCTCCTCCCGGTCGCCCTCCATGTCTTCGACGTCTTTTACGATCTCACGAGCGACTGTCGAGAGCGCTGCGAGCGCGAACAATACCAGGACTGCCACCGTGACTGAGCCGACCGCTGCTGCACCGAACAGAAACGCGCTCCCCGTGAGATAGCCGACGACTATGTTCCCGAGTCCTGAGAACCCTTTGAACAACTTAGTGTAGGCAACCAGCGCGAACAGGTTGACACCCGCGATCACGATGGCGAGTACTGGGAGTAGCAGCACAAGCGCGACCGCGATCGCGAATAGCACGATGCTGAATCCGAGCGCCTCGCGCGGCGTCACTGCCCCGCGTGGAATCGCCCGGTCGGGCTGGTTGATCCGATCGATCTCGCGGTCGAAATAGTCGTTGATCGACATCCCCGCTCCCGTCGCGGCGATTGTCGCGCCGACTGCTGCACCGATCATCACGGGATCGGCGAACGCATCCGCGACGAACGCGCCAATGAACGTGAGAAACCCAGCAGCGATCGCGTTCCCTGGTCGGATGAGTTCGACGAATCCCCGCGTCCGATCACCTACCATCGCTTACAGACTCGCTCTCGTCAGACAGATTCGGCGCTTCGTCGTCTGCCCGCTTGCCAAAACGCCAGTACGGACTGGAATCATGGTGTAGAACGACCGGCATACGCCCAATTGAGACTTCCCCCGTCACGCTGCACCTGGTACTCGTAGGGACCGTGCGGGCACCCGCTACAGTCGTTCCCACCCGGAATCATCACTTCCACCTGCGTGCTGTTCCCCCTGTCCGTATCGACGTTGATCACTTCGCCGTCAATGTCGAGTTCGCTTTC
The DNA here is from genome assembly GCF_028617175.1 of Halococcus sp. PRR34. Taxonomy (NCBI): domain Archaea; kingdom Methanobacteriati; phylum Methanobacteriota; class Halobacteria; order Halobacteriales; family Halococcaceae; genus Halococcus; species Halococcus sp. PRR34. Next base: position 130,592 of record NZ_JAQJDA010000010.1, read on the forward strand.
AGTAATCATGAGTCCACCCGTCCGATGTACTCCCACTTCAGGTTCTTTCCCTGCCGCTTCACCCGATATTCGTAGGGCCCGTGCGGACAGCCGTTACAGTCCTTTCCGCAAGGGATTTTCTTGATCACCTGCGTCCCGCCGGACCCGTCGTCGCCTCCGTCGCCACCGTCCTCGTTCACCTCGACGAGCTCCTCGTCGTCGTCGACCTCTATTGGGCGCTCGTCGCGATAGTCGGCGAGTTGCTCGCACCACGTGGCGATTTGCCGAAGGATCGTCGTGTCCTGACGCTCGACACCCTCTCGTACGTACTCGGGTATGATTGCTGGCGCTACCGGCTTCCCGCCGTCGGTAACTGCCTGCGCATTCCGATCCTGGTCTGTCCGTTTCATGGGTTGGTCCCGCCGGCTGTCGTTGCCAGCCGTTCTTACCTAACACTCAGACACCCCTGCCGGAAGAATGTTTGGTAAGATTGAATCCCCCTCCTCCGACGCTGGCCGTCTGCCGATCGAGGATCTCACTTATCTGCCACTACCAATTTATTACCCGAGGTTTAAGATGGAGATCTCCATAGGCCAGTTCTGGGAGTGACATTAGTTGATTTCCCTTACCGGATGCAACAGCGGAGAATCGCTCTTGATGAGTGATGCCCACTCTCTCGGGAGCAGCAGACTCTTCGTCAAGAAACCACGCATCCTCTTACCGGAACACGTCATCGCTCAAAAATGACCCTCAAAGATACTGTTGAGGATCCGGTAACGACACTCGAAACTCAGAACGTCGTCGCTTCGTCGGGGATCGGCCAAGAAATCGATCTCGAATCGGTTGCGATGGATCTCACAGGTGCGGACTTTGACCCCGGACAGTTTCCGGGATTGATCTATCGACCGGCCGATGCGACAGCGACGTGTCTGCTCTTCCGATCAGGGAAGATCACGTGTACGGGAGCAGGGAGCATCGAGGAGGCCCATGAGACAGTCCATGTGGCCGTGGATGCACTGGCAGAGCTCGGAATCGATGTCGGGACACCTGAGGTAACGGTCCAAAATATCGTGTCAGGTGCTGACCTGGGCGAAAGGTTGAACCTGAATGCAATTGCGATAGGACTAGGGCTCGAATCTGTCGAGTATGAACCCGAACAGTTTCCTGGTCTGGTCTATCGGCTTGACGATCCAGATGTCGTCGCACTTCTGTTCGGCTCGGGGAAAATGGTGATCACAGGGGCGAAGATTCACGACAACGCCGAAGCAGCCTTGGAAGAGATCATCAGGCGTCTGAACGATTTGGGATTGGCGGGCTGATCTTCACTCTCTTGATGCAGGTGTATGTGGTCTACTTGTGAATCAGATGGGGGTACCCGAAACGGATGTTACTCGTGCTTAGAGAGCTAAGGACGAGTAACTATGAGTAGGAGGTTCAACCGGTCAACTCCGAACCGAAGCTACTGATTCGAACTCCATCGGTTCGAATTCACTGATTGCTTCAAAGACTA
>NZ_JAQJDA010000011.1:0-126909 GCF_028617175.1 Halococcus sp. PRR34
GCAGTTGCTCGGTACCGATTTCTCCACCGAATTCACGTCTCAGAAGTAGTCAACTGGCGTGCTTTGTGAGGTACTGAAACTCTATTGCTCCAAGGTCAACGAGTTGCTCAAGCATTCCGCCGAGAGCAGCGCGTTCATTGGTCATGTACGACTGCTGTCGGCAGGATGCCGTAATCTCCGTGACTCGGTTCCGCTACGCTACACAAGAGCGGTTCTGTTTGCTATCCCTCACTCGGCCAGAGGCACTTCGATTCGGTCGTGGATAGGTCCTTCACGATCTGTGAGATGCTGTGGGCTCCGATTGTTTGCAATGGCAAGCGCCTCGGCAACGATACTATAGGCTATCTGGTGAGGTGAATCGCCACCGAGGTCGAGACCGATGGGCGTATAGATGCGACTCGTATCGTCTTCGGTAATCTCGACACTTTCATCGGCGAAGTCCTCAAGCATCTCCTCGAAGCGCTCCTGTGGACCCATCAGACCGATATACTGAACGGGTGTGTCGATGAGATCTTCGACCGCGAGGCGGTCATCGATAAAGTTGTGGGTCATCACGATCACATAGGTGTCGTCATCGAACTCGATGTTGTCCCCGATGTCCGTCGGCGAGGTCGCGCGAACGGCGTCGGCCGCGGGGAAGTTCTCACCGCTTGAAAGTGCACCGCGGAAGGTGACGACTGTGACCTGAAAATCGACCTGTTTTGCGAGTTCCACCACCGGATTGACATCGGGTCCCGATCCGACCACGACGAGATTCGACGGTGCTTCGATGCCCTCGACGAACACCTCAACGGTCCCGTCGTCGGTTTCGACGCCCACTGTGTCCGTCTTCCCCCGTTCGAGGAGGGTCGCCGTCGGCTCCCGAAGTTCTTCACACAGCCAGCCGGGCAGGTTGTCTGAAAATTCCGTCTCCGGGTCGTAAAAACCACGCTCTCCGAGCGGGCGGTCGCCATCAGTGACGGTCACGACACCGCAGTCGCCGCCGTTCGTCACGCGCTCTACAACCGGCCGATAGCTCTCATCGAGCGGTTCGAGGAGGACGGTAATAATCCCGTTACAGCCCATGCCGAGACCCCAGATGTCATCATCGCCGGTGAGGTCGTAGGTTTCGATACGGGGCTGGCCAGCGTCAAGGACGTCGCCAGCGAGTCCCCTGACCTCGTCTTCGAGACAGCCGGCAGTGAGGCTGCCAGCACTGTCGTCGCCCTCGATGAGCATTTTCGCGCCGGGACGACGGTAGGCGCTCCCTTCGACATCAATGATCGTCGCCAGCACGGCGTCGACGTCTCGGTCGAGTGTCTCGCCGATGGCGGACAGTACCTCGGTTTCGGTCATTTTCCAGCTCGTGTTTGTCATCGTTTCGTTGGATGTGATTTGGGGTCAGTACTCAATCAGGCTTTCTCCCGTCGAGCGTTGTGTTTGTAGCCGATACGGGCCGTTGAGTCCCTGTCGGCGGAGTTGACGGGCGATTTCGCTAAAGTCCGATGAACCGCCGAATGTGAATTACCCATCGAGATACGACAGTGCGGCAGCCATCCCACGGGCAGTCGGCTCGTAGGCCGCCTCGGCTCCGAGCGGTGCGAGTCCACCGCCCGGCCCGTCCTCGGGTAGCTTTGCGGGTCCGCTCGCATCGAGACCGGCAGTGAGTCGTCACCAGAACTCGGCGAACAGGTCGTCGAACGACGATTTGTCGGGCTGTTCGGTGATGAGACATGCCCGGAGCGCGACGCGTGCGCGCTCGTGTTCGTGCCGGCGTTTGCAGGAACGTTTACGCCGGCCCATCGGAGTGTGCGCACGAATCGGATGTTCCACAGTTCGTCGTGCACGTGGTCGCGTGCGGCGACGAAATCCGGAACGGATTCTTCGATGTTTGCTTTGCTAACCATCAGTCTGCCTCCGCGCGGGCGGTTTCTGCGGCGTCGCAGAGTGTTGCGAGCAGGTCGTCATCGACGCGCTCTACGTCTTTGATTTCCTTCAGCAGACAACCCAACGTGTTCTGGATTTCCTCGTGGCTCAGGGTTCCGTTCTCGCTTTCGTGACGGAGGGCGGCGACCGCCCGCGCCCAGTCGATGGTTTCTGCTGCTCCCGGTGGTTTGAGCAGTGGTTCTTCGCGGAGCCGTCCGGCTATCGCACACAATTCAGCGGCGACTGCTCCATCGAGTTCGGGGACTTTGCGTTCGAGAATCGCCCGCTCTTTCTCGAACGACGGTGGCGCGACGTGCAAAAACAGACACCGGCGCTTCAGCGCGTCACTCAGTCCTCTCGTGCGGTTCGAGGTGATGACGACGACTGGCGGTGTTGTCGCGCTCACCGTGCCGAGTTCGGGCACGCTCACCTGAAAATCCGAGAGAATTTCGAGCAACAGCGCCTCGAACTCCTCGTCAGCCCTATCCACCTCGTCGATGAGGAGTACCCGTGGGCTGTCGCCCCGCAACGAGCGCAGCAGAGGCCGCTCTAAGAGGTACTCCTCGCTAAACATCGACTCGTCCGCGTCGGCGGTCCCCTCCGCTGTCTGCATCGAGAGCAGTTGCTTCGTGTAGTTCCACTCGTACAGCGCACTTTCTGTGGTGAGTCCCTCGTAACACTGGAGGCGAACCAGTTCGGCGTCGAGCCCACCCGCGAGGACTTTGGCGAGTTCGGTCTTGCCGGCTCCGGGTTCGCCTTCCACGAGCAGGGGTTTACCGAGACGAAGCACCAACTCAACTGTGGTAACGATATTATCGCCGGCAACGTAGTCCTCACTCTCGAAGGCCTGCCGAACATCGGTCTCGGTTACGTCATTGAACGCCGAGGGCGTTCGTTCGCTCATGGTGTGTTCTTCGTCATTCATACACGTAGCCCTCTCGTTTGCACCGCATCACCGGGATGCAGACACGGCGAATCGGCGTCGAATCTGATGGAACACGTGGTTCAGTCGGCTGCAGCGGACGCGGAATCGGCGTCCATCGCCGACGTCAGCGCTCGCTCAGTATACACCTCCAGTAGCTGGGCCCGGAATTCGTTCGAAGCTTGCAAGTCGTCCATCATCATCGCTACGTCGAGGTCGTCGCCAGCGTGTCCAGCGGCCGCTTCGATACTATCGTCATCGAGTGAGCCACCCGCGAGCGCATCCTCGACGGATTCAAGTCGCACTCCGTGGTCCATCACGCCGTTCGCGCCGACGCTCGCGGATTCGACAGTATCGTCGTCGGTATCGAGCAGTGCGGCGACGCCGACCATCGCGTAGCCCGAGGATGGACTCGGTTTTTTCGCATAGGTCCCGACCGCGCCATCCGCCGACGGAATCTCCACGCGTGTGAGGAGTTCGTCCGGCGTGAGGTCGGTCGCGTACATCCCGAAGAAGAAATCATCGGCCGGAATCGAGCGCTCACCATCTGGCCCTTCGGCAACGAGCGTCACATTCGAAGCGAGTGCCGCCGCTGGGAGGTCGGCAGCAGGGTCTGCATGGGCGAGATTACCACCGAGTGTTCCGCGATTGCGGACCTGTACGTCACCGACTTGCTGGGCCGCTGCTGCGAGCGCGGGCGCGTGCTCGGCCACTTCGTCGGAGTCGGTGAGGGCACTATAACGCTCCATTGCGCCGATTGAGAGGGTGTCATCGTCTACCTCAATGCCATGCATCGCATCAACACCGCTGATGTCGATGAGCACCTCGGGACTCGATAATCCAGTTTTCATCGCCGGCAGAAGACTGTGCCCACCCGCGAGCAGTTCTGTCTCCGCATCCGAGTGTTCATCGAGCAGGTCGAGCGCTTCCCCGACGCTTTCTGCCGTGTAGTAATCGAACTCGTCTGGATACATCACTCATCACCTCCTTTTCCACCATCAGACCTTCGGTCTGACGAGGCTCGCCTCGTTTCACTCGGCTCACCACCGTCCGCAGCAGCATTCTCGTTTACCGCCTGCCAAACCGATTCATTAGAGAGCGGCATATCGATGTGGTCGACGCCGAACGGCTGGAGCGCGTCCGTGACCGCATTGACGACCGCCTGTGGAGCCGCGATGGTACCTGCTTCACCCACACCTTTGACGCCGAGCGGGTTGTGTGGGGAAGGTGTCACCGTGCTATCGGTTTCCATTCTGGGGATGTGTTCGGCTTTCGGCACCGTGTAGTCCTGCATCGAGCCGGTAGTGAGTTGGCCGTTGTCGTCGTAAACCGCGCCCTCGTACATCGCCTGTCCGATGCCCTGTGCAACCCCACCGTGAACCTGCCCCTCCACGATTTTGGGGTTAATTTGCGGGCCGACGTCATCGACCGCGACGTAGTTTTCGAACTCGATTTCGCCAGTCTCCGGGTCGACTTCCACGACTGCAACATGCGTCCCGAACGGGAACACGAAGTTGTCGGGGTCGTAGAAGGAAGTCTCCTCAAGCCCTGGCTCGATGCCTTCCGGCATATCGTGTGCCAGATAGGCCTGTCCGGCGATCTCTTGGATACCCATCGAACGCTCTGGCGCACCGGCGACCGAGAACTCGCCGTTCTCGAACTCGATGTCCCCTTCACCTGCTTCCATGAGGTGGGCAGCGATTTTCTTCGCCTTTTCGACCACTTTCTGCGAGCTCGTCGCTAGCGCGCTTCCGCCGACGGCCGCCGAACGCGAGCCATAGGTCCCCATTCCTTGGGGTATCTCATCAGTGTCACCTTCGACGATTTCGATGTCGTCGTAGGGGATTCCCAACTCATCAGAGACGATTTGGGCGTAGGTCGTCTCGTGGCCCTGTCCGTGACCCGACGTGCCACAGAAGGCCGTGACTTTCCCAGTAGGGTGGACGCGGACAAGACCGCTTTCCCACAGTCCTGCCTGCGCGCCGAGTTGGCCCGCAAGTTCGGAGGGTGCGAGTCCGCACGCCTCGATATAGTTCGAAAAGCCGATACCGAGATACCGGCCCTCCTCGCGGAGTTCTTCCTGTCGCTCGCGCAGGTCGTCGTAGCCGACCATATCGAGAGCCTTGTCGAGTGCCGGTTCGTAGTCGCCGCTGTCGTAGGAAACCGCCACCGGGGTCTGATGTGGGAAGTCGTCCTCGGGAATGAAGTTCTTCCGTCTGAACTCTGCCGGGTCCATCTCCATCTCGCGCGCGCCGAGCGTTATCATGCGCTCAACGACGTACAGCGCTTCCGGGCGGCCGGCCCCGCGATAGGCGTCGGTCGGCGCATTGTTCGTAAACGCGCCAATGACGTGACAGTGAATCGCTGGAATATCGTACTGACCCGACAGCAGTGTCCCGTAGAGGTAAGTCGGAATAGCCGGCGCGAACGTCGAGAGGTACGCACCCATGCTCGCGTAGGTTTCGACGCGCATCCCGGTAATCACGCCGTCCTCGTCCATCGCTAACTCGGCGTGCGTGTCGTGGTCGCGGCCGTGCGTCCCAGTCAAATAACTCTCGGAACGGGTTGCGGTCCACTTCACCGGTCGTTCGGTCTCTTTCGCACACCACGAGACGAGTGCTTCGTCGGGGTAGTGGGCGATTTTGTTTCCGAATCCGCCACCCACATCGGGAGCGACGACGTGGATTTTGTGCTCTGGCACGTCCAACACGCCAGACATCAACTGGCGGTGGAGATGCGGGTTCTGAGAGGTCATGTGGAGTTCCAACTCCTCAGTCCCCGGCTTGTACTCGGCCATCGCTGCCCGCGGCTCCATCGGATTCGGAATCAACCGCTGGTTTTCCAAGTCCACCTCGGCTGTGTGAGCCGCACTTGCGAACGCCTCATCGGTGGCGTCCGCATCCCCGATTTCCCAGTCGAATGCTTGATTACCGGGCACGGTGCCGATTTCTTCGTCGTCTTCGGTGTCGGTGGGGTCCTCGGTCGGTTCGTGAAGCACCGGAGCGTCATCCTCGACGGCTTCTTTGGGGTCGGTAACCGCATCGAGCCGATTGTAATCGACGTCGATTGCCGCGACCGCGTCGTGTGCAATGGCGTTTTCCTCGGCGACCACGACCGCGATACCGTCGCCCTGATAGCGCACCCGGTCTTTTGCGAGAATCGTGTGCGAGGGCGTCTTCAGGTCCGGGAGCAACCATCCGGTCGGCACTTCACCGGGAACGTCGAGGTCGTCTGCGGTATAGACACCGACCACTCCATCCATTGCTTCGGCCGTGCTCGTGTTGATATCGTTGATTTCGGCGTGGCCGTGCTGACTTCGAAGGACGGCCATGTGGGTCATCTCCGGGCGCTGGATGTCGTCGGTGTATTCGGCCTCGCCCGTGATCAGCGAGGGGTCCTCGCGGCGCTCGACCGACGAGCCGAGCACCGATTCGATGTCGAGTTCGTCAGATTCGATTGTTTCGCTTGACATTCAGTCGTCCCCCTCTACCTGCTTTGTCCTTCCAGAAGACTCGCTTCGCTCGTCTTCTGACGTTCGCGTGCCTTCAACGGGCTCACCGCCATCAGCTGCCGCTTCGGCACCACCGTCCATCTCGTCGGCGGCGAACTCGACGGCGTTAACGATGTTCTGATAGCCGGTACACCGACAGAGGTTGCCCTCGATGGCTTCCCGAATCTCCTCTTCGTCCGGGTTCGGGTTCCGTTCGAGGAGGTCGTTCGCCGCGAGCATCATCCCCGGCGTACAGTAACCACACTGAAGCCCGTGTTCTTTCTGAAATCCCTCCTGAATCGGAGCGTAGGTGCCATCCTCGGCGAGTCCTTCGACGGTACCGATCTCGCTGCCGTCGGCCTGTGCCGCGAGCACCGTACAGGATTTTACTGCATCACCATCTAAATGCACAGTACAGGCTCCACAAGTCGAGCTTTCACAGCCGACGTTTGTGCCAGTATAGCCCAACTCTTCGCGCAGGGCGTGGACGAGCAGTGTTCGTGACTCGACAGTGAGTTCGTGTTCCGTACCGTTGACCGATAGTTCGATGTCGTGTTCTGTCATGTGTCAGTTTCCTTCCGACCGACCGAGGATGCGGTCGACGATGCCGCGGTCGTCGTCATTCGATTCGGCCGACTCTGCTTGCTCAACCTCGCCGCCTTCGGCGATTTCGCGCTCGCGGATTTCGTCCTGCACCGACGAGAAAAACCGCTTCACGACTTGGTTCGCCGCGGGGTTGATGACGCGCTGGCCCATCTGCGCGATGCGGCCGAACACCTCGGCTTCGGCCGTCCAATCGACTTCCACCCCGTCGTCGGTCGCGTCGAGGTCCATCCACGCGGTCATCTCGAAGGAGCTATCGCCCGCTGAGCCTTCGCCGCCGGCCTCCATGTAGGGCTGGTCGCGCTCCTCGATTGTGACAACCGTCTCGAAGGTCGGATTTACCGGGCCGATGCTAATACCGATGACGCCGGCGTAGTGATTCCCCTGCTCGAACGCGCGCTCGGCGATGGTCTCTGGGTCAGAGGTCGGTTCGACATCGCGGTCCCCGTGTTCCTCGCGCAACGCGTCGAAGTCGACATCCGTGTCCTCAACTTCGACGAGAAACTGGCAGCCAGGTAGCGCGTTCTCGATCATTACCGGATCCGAGAGCGCGAGCCATACCTCCTCCGTTGTCGTATCGTTAAGTTTGAATGTTCCACTGAATTTCATAGTGTCTCACTGTCCTTGGTCCGTAATTACAAGCTATCAATCACCGATCAACCATTCCATTTAAAATGGTTTGTTTCGTGATTGTTCTATTGGTTAGCTAGTGAAGTCGGTACAGACTGGGATTCCGAGTGTGTTGAAGTCAGTCATCGCAGCCAGTTCATCTGGAACTTCGTGGATATCGATCGTCTTGTTGACGAGCGTTGCCGGGTCAAGCTTGCTTGACTCGATCATGTCCAGCATCTCACTGTAACGCGAGGGCTGGAGACCGAGCGAGCCGTGGAAATCGATCTCCTTGGAGACGAAGTCATCGACCGGCAGTGGAACCATTCCCTCTTCTTCGGAAGTGGTCAACCCGATCTGAACGTGCGTTCCTCCCTTGCGGAGGCTATTGACTGCGTTCTGACACGTCGTTTTGATACCAAGTCCGTCGGCAGAAACATCTGCTCCACCGTTAGTGATATCTTGGACTTCGCCAGCGGGATCGTCGACTTCGGAAGCGTTAACCGTAGCGACCGCACCAAGTTCTTCGGCCTTGTCGAGGTTCTCGTCTTTGAGATCCACCCCGATTACATTACCACCAAGCGCATCAGCGATGTGGACGGCTGAAAGACCGATGCCACCACACCCGTGAATTACCACGTCATCACCGGCGCTCACGGGTGCGCGATGCGCCATCGCGTGAAACGAGGTCATGAACCGGCAACCACACCCCGCAGCCGTTTCGGCGTCGATACTGTCTGGGAGCGGCACGGCGTTGACATCGGCGTGTGGGATGTGAACTTCCTCAGCGAATGCACCGGGGGCTTGGTTCATGAACCCAAGCCCAACGTGGTTCTCACAGATGTTCTCGCGACCGTTCCGGCACAGGTCACAAGTACCACACGCGAGGTTGAACGGAATTGCGATTTCTTGACCCTCTTCGACGGTTTCAACATCCTCACCGACGGAAACGATTCGGGCAGTGGGTTCATGGCCAAGAACGTGTGGCGGATCAGGCCGGTATCCGAACCAGTCCCAATCTCCCTGCCAACAATGCCAATCTGATCGGCAGACACCACACCCAATGAGTTTGGCGACAGCCCCATCGGGTTCTGGTTCAGGACGGTCAACGTCCTGGACGGTCAACGGCTCCTGAAACTCCTCCAGTACTACTGCCTGCATGGCAGTTACACCCATATCCGATCACATAATAAAAGTTTTGGAAAAATACGTATGAGTTCGGACAGTAAGATTATTTTGAAATGTTGAAACCCATTTTGAGATTATAATATCTTCACAGAAGGGCCGCTTATGAGGAAATATGATCTGAATATCATAAGTTTGTCGTGTGTGTGTGTGGAACCTACACTATCTAACACTACTTCTGGGTCTAGTCGGAGATCAGCTAAAGCACAGCGCGGAGCCTCCTTCCTTAAGGAATCGTTCGAGACGGCTCGCCGTCTCATGATGACGAGAGAGCACGCCCACCGCGCGATGGCTCGTCTCGGAAAGCGGGAACGAGCGTGGCGCAAGCAGTATCTCCACACCACGGCGAACGAAATCGTGACCGAAGCTGTAGAGACCGACTGCGACGTTATCGTGTTCGAAGAACTCGACGACATCCGCAAACGCTCGTCGTTCGCGGACTGGCACCACATCTGGGCCTTCCGGTGGTTGTTCGAGTACGTCAAGTACAAAGCACCGGAACGTGGTGTCTCGGTCGAAACTGTCGAACCGAATCACACCAGCCGACGGCGTTCGAAGTGTGGATTCACGCACAAAGACAACCGCGACGGCACCGAGTTTTGGTGCCGTTCGTGTGGGTATGCACTGAACGCGGACTACAACGCGGCGAAGAACGTCGGGCTTCGGTACGCCCGCAAACGGTACCATAGCCTCCGCTCCCGGACTTTTGCCGGGAGCGGAGACGCACCAGTAGACGTGCGTATAAATCGTGGGACGATGACCGACGACGGTCCCCGGCCTTCCGCCGGAGATTGATTGCCGAGAGTCCACATGAAAGCCCCTCCCTTCGGGAGCGAGCCGTCAGGCAAGTGAGCAGGGAGGAGAGGTTTACGCAGGAAAGACGGTTTTGTCAATATAGAATCAGAAAATCTTATGCGTCAGGGTGGGTATGAGATGATAATACGTGGCACCCAACTCTCAGCCGTCGGCCGAGAGTTCACAAGAGGTCATTGAGAGACATGAGCAAGCTGCACAAGAGCTGATTCAAGACCGAGAGCTTCAACTATATATCGAAGGTGAGTGGGTAGACAGTACCGGTAGCGAACTATTAGACATTTACGACCCGACCACTGGGAGAAAACTGGCGACAGCTCAGGCCGGAAATGATGCTGACATCGAACGAGCTGTTACAGCTGCGTGGCGTGGCTTCGAGACTTGGGATGATAAATCGGTAGCCCAACGACAAGTTATTCTTTCAGAGATAGCGAAGCGAATCGAAGCCCGACAGGAAGAGTTCGCAAGGCTTGATGCACTTGATAACGGCAAACCATTAGTAGAAGCCCGAGATGACATTGATCTTGTTGTAGATCATTTTCGGTATTTTGCAGGTGCGGCCCGGACGTTGGAAGGAACAACTATCCCCGCAGAAAATGACCAACACATAGAGACGGTTCGGGAGCCGTATGGCGTCGTCGGCCAAATAATTCCCTGGAACTTCCCATTATTGATGGCCGCATGGAAGCTTGCGCCAGCTCTGGCAGCAGGAAACGCTGTAGTGTTGAAACCTGCCGAAGAAACCCCATTATCATTAGTTGAATTCATCCACGAAATCGACGATCTCATTCCAGATGGACTACTGAATATTGTCACTGGCTACGGTCCCGAGGCTGGTACATCGCTCGTTGAACACCCGCGCGTGCGCAAGATTGCGTTCACCGGATCAACGGAGGTCGGTCGCGGCGTAATGAAGGGAGCAGCGAATACTCTCAAAGACATATCCTTGGAATTGGGTGGCAAAAGTCCACTTATCATTTTCCCAGATGCGGCTCTCGATCGAGCGGTTGAGGTCGCCATCGACGCGATGTTCTACAACGCTGGGGAGTGTTGCTGTGCGGGGACACGGTTGTTTGTCCATGAATCACTATGTGATGAATTTACTCAAAAATTCGCCGACGCTGCGGATGATATCGTCCTTGGCGATCCTTTGCTTGAAAAAACTGAGATGGGTCCGAAAATATCGCCAAGACAGGTTCAAAGAACTGAACGATATATTCGTCTTGCTGAAGAGGTTGGTGGTCGAATTGTCACTGGTGGCAAACAACTTGAGGATGGGCGACTCGCTGGCGGATACTTTGTTGTTCCAACGGTTGTTGAGGGTGCACCGCACAGAACGCGCGTTGCCCAAGAAGAAATTTTCGGCCCAGTAGAGCTTGTGTTCGAATGGAGCGACTATGGTAATCTAATAGATCGAGTCAACGATGTCAGCTTTGGTCTCGCTGCTGGCATCGTTTCTGAAAATATTTCCACTACTCGGCGTGCTGCTCGCGATATTGAGGCTGGGAACATCTGGGTAAATCAATATAACGAATTCCCAGCTGGCCAGCCATTCGGTGGGTACAAACAATCCGGTATCGGTCGGGAAATAGGCAAAGAGACAATCAAGGCATACACACAGACAAAGACGCTAAATTTCAAAGTCGATTGATATGCCATCTTCTAGTATTGATTATCTAAATCAACTACACATCTATCAGGTGCCAGACGCTATGCTTCGAATCTTGAGAAAGGTTTTTAAGTACGGTCTTACAATATGAGGATGATAACCGATGGGTGTTTCAGAGGATTCATTTGATGATGATCTCACACCCAGAGATATCATCCTCCTCAAAGCAAGAGTTGGAAATCCAACTGCATCAGTCCGAAAAATTCGCGATATACTTGAGGATGAATACGGAATCTCGCTATCACACAATCGTGTAAATGAATTACTCCATGAGATGGAGACGGACGAGGTATTACAGACGCAAGTAGTGCCTAATGTAGAGCTTTTTGACTATTATCTCTTCCGTATTGCGTTCCATTACCCAAATTTCGAGGAACAGTGGGAAGAATGCTATTGGGAATTGAGCGAAGACCCACATGTGGTGTTGTTCACTAATGCTGACGACTACTACCACTGGATCCTTATTACCCAGTTTCACGACGACCGCGGAGCCGAGCAATGGATGCACCACTTCTTCAAGAATCACGGCGATCTAATTGCGCAGTTTGATAACACCAAACTGCCCTCAATACACAAATTCTATACCTCCGCTGATGTTCTCAACGAGCGACTGTGGGAAACCGAAGAAGGTCGTGAATACCTCCAGAATTCCCGCGACAAAGGCGAGAACAGTGACTCTGCTTTAATTGAACACGAAGACAACTCTCCCCAAACAATTTCTCCCTGGGAAGAGAAAACCGACTAACGCGCCACGGCACTATTAGTCACGATCATAATTTCGGCGAGGAGAACCCAGCTGACAACTAAATGTCATCCATTGCGAATCAACACGAAAACACAGTTTTCGAAACTGACCAGAAGATCCGGCCACCTGCGATTCGCTGATTCAGCCCAGCTGGGTTTGGAATATATGATGGATGATTGTCAGATTACAAATTTTGCTATAAGCGATAGATTAGAGTATATTCTAATATATTAGCCAATCATGGCCGACAGTCTCGTGGTGATTGGAACAGGTTATGCAGGTACAAAGGCGGTGCAACAACTGGAACAGAATACCTCTGATGTCAACATTACGTGGATTGGCGAGAATCAATATCATTTAGTACTCCATGAATCACATCGGATCATTCGAGATCCCACTATCCAACAGAAAATCACAATTCCGGTGAAGAATATAAAATCAACAGATACCGATTTCATTGAAGGTGAAGTTACTAATATTGATACTGGGGCTCGATCAGTCGAGCTCAGTAATGGAAACACTATACCATACGACTACGTACTGGTTGCAATAGGGAGCCAAACCGCGCACTACGGGATTCCTGGTTTGAATAATCATTCAATCGCGTTGAAATCATTAGAGGATGCGTTAACAATCCATAAACGAATCTTTACCGAAACAAACCTCGAATCTAGCGAAAAACCAACGCAAGTCCTTATTGGTGGAGCTGGACTCTCGGGTATTCAAGTTGCGGGTGAAGTTGCAAAACTACGAGATGAGGCAGGAATCTCTATCGAGATTACGCTTCTGGAAGCTCTTGATGAAATCTTGCCAGGGCACAGTTCCGATCTTCAGAAATCAGTGCGGAAGCAACTCATCAAAGCCGATATAGACATTCAAACCGGGAATCCACTTTCCAAGGCAGGAAATGAATATGTACATCTAGAAAGTGATGAGAAATTACTTTATGACATCCTAATCTGGACAGGAGGGATTACCGGTCATGATATCATGGAGTCCATTAATGTTGAGAAGGACCACAACCGAATTAAAACGGATACAACATTCAAAACCAGTGACGATCGCATATTCACTGTTGGTGACGCTGCCCTAGTCGAAAATGGTGAAAATCCGGTACCACCTACTGCCCAAGCTGCATGGCAAGCCGCCGATGTTGCTGCTAATAATATTGAGCGTTCTCTCCAAAACAAACCATTGAGACACTGGACGTATGAGGATAAGGGAACACTCATTTCAATTGGAGATAAAGCCATTGCTCATAATGTCTCGAATATCCCATTTCCAACATTCGGTTCTTATCCGGCACAATTTCTGAAAAAATTTGTTGCAGCACGATGGATTGCTGGACTAACTTCATGGTATCACGCTAGTAGTGCCTGGGGTGTGTTATAATTCTCATAAACCAATAAGTGAGATAGGACTGATTGTAGTAATGAAATGTTGTGATATTCATGTACCTGAAGTCGGGCAGGTGGTTTCCTAATGCACGTCCAGTCTAGAAATCTATATCGGCAGTCTAAATTTCATAGGTGGTCATGAATGACGAATCCCACCTAGCCGACTTCAGGTACTATGAATGACGATAGTAGCAATTCGCTGGTTAACGGCCTTCTCATGTACAAATTTCGGGGAACCAGAATAGCAGCTGACTGAGTTATATAGCGGGATATGATGTAATATTTGCGCCGTCCTGCGTAATCGGCTTGTTCTTATCGCGATCTGAACGGGGATGACTGGTAGTCAAAGCGATTATCTCTGGTCTAGCTGCCTACTGGGCATGGGGAATCCACATGCTCAACATCAGGCTTCAAGAAAAATTCAGTCTAGGAGGATTGGTATAGAACCAAACTTGGAGATACTAGACGATGGCTGGGTTCGCGTTGCTGACCCATTGGAGTACACGAACTCACTCGTCTCGGAGACGATGGACGGCATCCAGCGCTACATCGCAAACGTCGACGAGCGGCCGGCCGACGAGATCGAGCGGGCTGACCCGGCGCTCGGAGGGCTTGCTGCACAAGTGCTTGGCTCGGGTGAGGCAACCCACGTCTACATCTACACGACCGATATCGCTGCCGGTGAGGGTGCAGAGACGGTGCTCGGGAGCGAGGGGTATGGCGACTCCGTGACGTTCGTCAACGGCTTCAGCTTTATCGACGATCTTGTCAAAGACGATTGATCGAAGAACTCCGCTTAGGAAGCAGGGTGATCGACCACACTATTGATCCTGCATAGTGTGTTTGGACACCCTAATCGCATTGCGATTTAGTGTATAAAGCGCGTGTATTTTCCTGTTGGTTTGGGAAACTACTGTTTTCTGTACTCACATTCGCAAGCATACGATAGCTAATCGTCAACCGAATAAGCACAGATAAGAGCGGGCCTATTTCTACGCGTCTACTTGTTCGCGGCTAATAGAGTGGACAACTAGCGATAGTATTGAGCCGACGACTACCTGCCGGGGTCAACCAACTGAACCGGGTGCTGGCTCGACCGCTCTAGCAACGACTCCAACTGTTCGAGACAGGACGTTCCACTCGCTACGACAGTGCGGTCGCGTGCATTCTCGGCTTGGAACTGCGATTCGAGTTCGTTGCCGACATCCATGCTCAATTCATAGTATTCGCGCTTGTAGCCAAAGGAACCGGCCATTCCACAGCACTCGGTCTCGGAGGTCAATACGTCGTAGCCGAGTTCATTGAGGACGGCCACGGTGTGGGCTTCGAGTCCGAGCGTTCGCTGCTGGCAGTGACTGTGGTAGGCCACCCGTTCGCCGTCACCTGCTCGCAGTTCTCGACCGCTCGCCCCGTTTTCGAGCAGTCCGTAAACGTACTCCATGATTTCGTAGCTGTTGCTATCGAGACGTTCTGCGGATTGTTCGGGCAGGAACTTTTCGTACTCGCCGGCGAACATGGCGAGATCGGAGGGTTCGATGACCACTACGTCCCGTCCGGCGTCGATGTGCTCTGCGAGGTCGGCGTAGGCGTCGTGAGCGTGGCGTTCAGCAGTCCCAATCATTCCCTGCGAGAGCGGAGCACGCCCGCTGGACGCCACCTCGGGAATTTGTACTGAGACGCCGAGCGCTTCCAGAACGCGGACGGCGGCCTTCCCGCGCTCGACTTGGACGTGATTGGTGTAGGCGTCGGGATAGAGTACGGCTTCTCGACTTGCATCAGTCGGTGAAATGCGCGAGCCACCGCGCGCCTCGAACCACTTCCTGAGCGTTTCGCGCCGAAATTTCGGGAGGTCGCGCCGGCGGTCGATTCCCACGAATCGCTCCATGAGCATCTGCGCAGGTTTGGTCTCAGCCAGCCAGTTCGACATCGGCGCGGTGGCGCTGCCCAGTTTGGCGAGGGTCGCGTAGTTACCGAAAAACCGTTTCTGGAGGTCCATTCTACCGGGTTCCTCATCGGGCGTCAACCCCTCCACCAGGAAATCGAATTCCGTTGCATCCTCATGGTTGATACGGTCCCTGACGACCGTGTTTATCCATGGGATATCGATTTTCACGGGACATGCATTCACGCAGCGCGAACAGCCCGTACAGAGGTCGTTGAACTCGGCGGCGCTTTCCTGACTGTGGACGCCGGCCTCCCAGCCGGTGGCGATGCCGCCGGAGTACGTCTCGCCGCCGAAGGCATGGCCGCCGACGTGCTGGAAGTTCGCACACGAGTTCGCGCACGCCGAACACCGGATACAATACAGTGTTTCCCGGAGTTGGTCGTCCTCGCGCATCTCCATGCGGCCGTTGTCGATGAGCACGAGGTGGAACTCACGGTCGTCACCGGGACCGAGTTCGCCTCCCTCGTCGAAAGTCGGTGAGTCGCCGGGCGGCGTGAAAAGCGATATGTAGGAGGTGATGTCCTGTCCGGTCCCCGATCGGCCGACGAGTTCGACGAACGGCTGGAGGTCCTCGACGGTCGGGACGAGTTTCTCTACGCCCGCGACCGCAACATGAGTGTCCGTCGCCTGCACGCACTTGCGGGCGTTGCCTTCGCTTGTGACTAGCGCGAGTGTGCCGGTGTCCGCCGTGATGAAGTTCGCGCCCGTCATTCCGACCTCGGCGTCCATGATCTTCTCGCCGAGATACTCGCGGGCGAACTGTGTCAGCTCCTCGGCGGTTTCGAGGGGCTCTTCCGGGTCGAAGTGCGCATTGAACAGGTCCGCAATCTCCTCGCGGGACTTGTGGATGGCCGGTGCGACGATGTGTGACGGCGCTTCGTCGGCAACCTGCAGGACGAACTCGGCGAGGTCGGTCTCCCAGACGTCCGCGCCGCTGGCTTCGAGAGACTCGTTCACCTCGATCTCCTCGCTGGTCATCGACTTCGACTTCACGACGTCGCGGCCGCCGGCGACCTCCGTTATATATCGGTTCGCGTCGGCGGCGTCGTCTGCGAGATAGACTGTCCCGCCGTTGGTTTCAACCGCCTCGGTAACCTGATCGAGGAGTTCGGGCAGGCGTTCGATGGTGTCCTCCTTGATCGCGCGGGCCTCGTCTTTGAGGCCGTCGTAGTCGTCGAGATCCGTAGTGGACTCGTAACGACCATCGTTGAAGACCTGAGTGTTCTCGTGGACGTTGTTGCCCTCTGTGTCGAGGAGGTGGCGGATGTGTTCGGCTTTTCGCTGGCGGTCATCGACGCTCATCTACCTGTCCTCCAAGAGAACGACGGTGACGTCCATCGGGCCGTGAGCTCCCTTCACGAGCGCGCCCATGTCTGCCGTAGCGCTCGGCCCGGTCGCGATGATGGCCTGTCCGGTGCCGCTACGGATGTCCTCGGCGAGCCGATCGAACGTCGTGTCCATATCTGGGAGGACATCGCTGCCGGCGATGACGGCGACGTGTTCGTCGGCGTAGAGGCTAACCGGTTCCTCGCCGTCAGGGCCGCCCTGGATGACCACGGAGCCGTAGTCGGCAATGGCGTATCCGGCAGCGGTGACGCCGGTTTCCGCAGTTTCGAGTTCCTGCACCGTCGGATCAGTCTCTACGGTATCCGGCAGGGAGACGTTCTCGAACGGAAGCTGAGTGCCGACCGCGGGAGCGTTGAGAAGCGGAATAAGCGCCGACTCGAACTGGTCAGAAGTCGTCTGAACGAGTTCGACCCCGACCTCGCCGAGGGATGACTCGAAGGTCGTGATTGGTTCGGCGGACATGTGGCGGACGTTTATGAAACAGCCTAATGGGTGTTTCCCTCCACGCATTTTTACGACAGAACATTCCAGGTATTTGATTATACACCCTCACCACCCACGGCGGAATTTGATGGAAGATACCAAATGAAAATATGGCCACATATGCCTGTTGTTCGATGGCGAAACATAGTCGAAATCTGTAACCATGCCTGATGTGCTTACACTGGCGCTCGTCGGTGTCGTTCCGATCGGCGTCGCATTGTATTGTCCACTGGGCTCCGGTGGTCAGCGGCCCACACGATGGGGGTTAGGTGGCTGCTCGCGGCTGGTATCGAACCACGCACTGAAATATCTGAAGTCAGCCAGCCCGATTCGTCCTGTATGACTGCCTACGAAAGCTAGGCAAATATCATAAATTCGAATACAATCGTGTATGAGCGATTTACCTACCGGACTTCAGGAACACGAACACTACCAACCCAACGGGGCGAGCCCCGGGATCACGCATTCACCCGGATCGAGGCGCTATCGAAGCTCGGATCGGCGTTCATGCCGTTCTCGAACCTCGTCACGACGATTCCGGGCGCTTGGGTCGTGATGGAGCGGACGGGCGGCATCGCGTGCGAACGATCGCTATCGATGTTTCACCGGCGCAGGTTTGCGGAGTGGTTTGAGCAGCGGGGCGATTCGCGGGTTCCCACGGCTGGAAACGATCGGCGGGTGTTGCTGTTCCAGCGTACTCAAATCGACGACAGGCCAGGCATAAAGGGTGAGCCACCCCATCCCGTGGAGAAACTCGCCGCGGCGCTGTCCCAACCGGACTGACTCACCCACCCCGGTTGGCCTGCCGGGCTGTGACCGGACTACCGGTCGGCGAGGAATCGCCGGAGACTGGTGTAGGGATCGAACCCGAGTGCGCCGTGGCGTTCGACCGCATACCCCCGGCGACGGCCGAGGCTGGCCAGCGCGTCGGTCAGCGCAGTCACGTCGACAGGCGCGTGGACCCGGTAGGCGTAGGGCGGACCCGCCAAGACGTCGATGGCCACCTTCGGACGACCGACGAACCGGCCGTCGTAGATCCTGAGGAGTTCGATGTCGGCGTACGCGATCCGGTGGGTTCGCTCGGCCATCTCGACAAGCCCCCCGATGCCGGCCTCGCGGTACCGCTCCGCGGCCGCCGCCCCGACCGCGTGGCGGTCGCGGAGGATGCCGGAAAGCGGTGTCAGGTAGCGATACTCCGGCACGACGAGCGTGTCGTCGGTGAACAGTAGGTCCGCTACCCGGAGGGGGAAGGCCCCGGCCATGACGCGGTGGACGTGGACATGGACCGCAGGCGGGCCGTCGCTCACGCCGACTCACCGCCTGCGATCCCTCGCCGGAAAAAGAGGAGGCCACCGCCGACGAACAGCACGCCGGCAAGCGTGCCGGTGAGGACAAGCCAGAGGCCGGCGGCGACGCCGACCACACCGAAAGATAGCGACAGCGGTCGGCGGACGCCGTCCCCGGCGCGCAACCACAGTTCGGCGGCATAGGTCAGGACCATCCCCGCAAGCACGGCCGCGACGACGAGCATCCGCACCGATCGGGAGAGCGGTGCCGAACGCACGAACAGGGTGGCCGCGACGCCGCCGGCGTAGATCCACAGGCGGCGGTCGACGACCCGCCGGATCGCAGGCGTCGCCATCAGGGGAGATACCACGCCGATTCGTCGGCCCGGTCGACAGTGTCGCGTTTCGTTCGCTTCCCGCGGACGGACGTGGCGATGACCGCTAGCTCTACGATGACGAATGCAGCGAACAGCGCATACCCCCCGACGCCGCTGCCGATCATGGCGGGGTCAGTGTCGAATACCGCCAGCCCGAAAGTATCGGTGAGCACGTTGCCGATCAGCAGGACGCTGAAGTAGCCGAAAAAGCCGCTCGCCCACCACTGTGTGACCACCCGAAACCAGCCGGGCTGGGTGTGTTCGGGGAGTCGACAGGTGTTGACGACAAGCAGGAGGACGGTGTACGGCCACATCATCACCCCGGACATTGCCGCGGAGATCACCAACAGCCCGAACGGCTGCTCGATGGCGATCGGGAGCGAGAGGATGACGATTCCCCAGAGGGTGAACACTGTCAGCAGCCCCCAGAAGATCCGCGGGAGGCTCCAGCCAGCACCCCGGCCGTACAGTTCGTAGATGACGTCGGCGCTGTTGCGGACGAACGACTCAATGATCGCGTACTCGGTGGTCAAAAGCGCCAGAAACAGCGTCGTGAAGAGGAGCGCGCTGCCGAACGCGCCGACCTGCGGGGCGACTACTTCGGTCCACATGGCGACGCCATCGTCGGTCGTCCCCTGTGCGTACTCCGCCGCGGTGGCCATCAGCATCGTCGCCGCGACAAGCAGGCCGACCACGAACGTCAGGAAGTGTTCGAGCTGTACGAGCCGCCACCACCCCCGCCACCGGCGCAGGTTCGTCACCGTCGGCGGGAATGTGAAGCCGTCCCGCTGGACCGGTTCCGGGTCGTCCCCGACGATGGGATTCTTGATGCGGCCTTGGTAGCGGCCCATGCCGTAGCCCTTCTCGCGGGCCCAGAGGCTCTGTGAGAGGTTCAGATAGCCGCCGGCCCCAGCGTAGGCGAGCCCACCGAGGAAGACGGCGATGTCGCTGCCGGGCGGGATCGCGCCCACGCTGGCGACGCCCCCGGGGACCTTTGCGAGCTCGTTGACCGACCCGAGCGCCACGAACAAGACGACGGCGAACACGACCGAGAGCGAGACGAGCACGATCTGGAGCCGTTCGACGACGTTGTACATCAGCGGCGTGAGCTGGTAGGTCAGCCAGATGAGCACCATTAGGACGATCCCGAGCAGCCGCCAGGCGTCGAGTTGCACCGCCCCTAAGTCGAGCATCAGCGATTCGATTCCGAGGCCGATCGCCCCGATGTTGGCGGCGCTTGCGGCCCAGCCCGGCCAGCCGAGGCTGATGAATCCCAACACGAGGAAGGAGAGCGGCCAGAGGCGGTGGAGCCGTTCGAATCCCCGGAAGATCGACTCGCCCGTGGCAAGCGTCCAGCGCTGGATCTCCGTGTTCACGAAAAACTGCGTGAGGACGCCGACGAAGAACGCCCAGTAGAGCACCCAGCCGTGCTGGGCGATCAACACTGGCCAGAACAGGGTCTCGCCGCTCCCGAGCGACGCGCCGAGCATGATCGCGCTCGGGCCGAGGACGTGCGATAGCTTCGGGACGCGGGGGAGGTCGAGTACCCGGTAGCCGCCCTCGTCGCGCCCACGGACCGGATACGCCTCGGCCTCCGGCGCGACGTCAAGGTTATCGTAGGCCGTCGGGACGTAGGAGCTCGCACGGTAGACGTGTCCCTCGTCTTCCGAGGCGTAGACATCGCCGTCGCTCACCATCCGTTGGTCGTCGCTCATGAGTGTTGTTCACAGCCGAGACGCCGGCTCGTGGTTCTCACGTGGCCCGTATCACAGGACACCGGCAATAAAGCGTTCGTTCATGTGTAGTACATTATCGATGCAATTTCCTCCTGCGATTCCATCGGCTCTCCGATGAATTGTGGTCTGCCCTGAGAACCACTCTGTGCCCTGATTGCTACACGCACTTTGGTCGGGGGACTCTATCAACGATCTCCCACAGATGAGCGTAAAGCGTTTATCCCCCGAGGAAGTGCCAGACGTGGGCGCGTTCCTCCGGCGGGTCGACGCCCGGAAGTTGGGCCAGCGCCGGCTGGATAGCGTTCCACCAGCCCTCGGCGGTCTCGTACTCGGCAGGGTACTCCGAGAACACCTCTTGAAGGAAGTCCGATTTCTTAGCTTCCGGGTGCTCCTGCAGGTACTCGTAGGCGGCACGGAGGGCGGCCTGACGCGATTCCAGCGTCTTGCCGGTGCCGGGGAGGTCAACGTCCTCAACCGGCGGTCCGGCGGACGGCTCGGCCAGCACCCCGTCGAGGGGGTCCGTGATGGGAATCCACCACACCCGGCTACGGGAACCGACCTTCCGCGTCTTGAGGGTCCCCCGATCGACGAGCTCGTTGAGCTTGTTGTGGGCCGTGCGGCGGGAGCATCCGACAGTCTGAATGACGTCGCTTGCCGTCACCGGCCGTGCGTGATCGTCGCGGCCCTCGAAGACCGAAAGCACGGCGTCAAGCGGGATGTGATCAGCGTGGCGGGCGTTCCCCTTCGCTTCGCGCCCTTGGGCCATATACTCTCATGTGGACGAACCGTCAAAGGGCTGTTGACCGAGCTACCGGCGTCGCGCTTCCGTGAACCCCGGAATCGCCTCAATACGTGTGCACCGGCGCTTCACACGAGTGTACCAGCTCTTGCACACGTATGCATTAGTCGTGCATACGTGTGTGCGCCGATAATCCGCCCACTGAGACGCTGTTCGAGCCAATGTCCCGATCGTTCCTATTCCGCTGGTCCGCCGCCGAGAACCGCGGATGCGCGAGGGAGAACACCGAAGCGAGCGGCCCCGAATCGGATCCGATAGCCGGCAAATCGAGGCGATACGAGTGAGAACACGGCGGAAACTAAGGCGTACCGACGGGTCCGACTCCTGCGGGGAACAATATCTGTGGGACCGATGACTGATTTCTACCAAAAGTATAAGTGATGTCGTTTCTGTTCTATTTTCATGCCAGACTTAACCGGGATGGCAGCCAGAACGGCATCGACAGGTGTACGTACATTGGAGGCGGGAGTCTCACGGCGACGCTCCTGTATAGACTGTAGGAATATCATGTTAACAATGGTCAATCGGCGTAGAAAGATGGCCAGTATGGCGAGAAATCGGATGATTCCGGAATTGAACAGTCATTCATTCGATGTGTTCCACTACGCTACAGGAAAACGACTAGGGGAGAAGACTCGCCATGGCTGACTTGGCACTCGTCTCGTTAGCGCTACTGCCACTGGTGGCGATCACCGTGCTCATGGTGATTCTCTACCAGCCGGCGACGCGCACTATGCCGATCGCGTGGGCGATCGCCATCGCCGTCGGGTACGTCGGCTGGAATATGTCGCCGGAACTGATCGCGGCCGCATCGATCGCCGGCGTCTTCACAGCTACCGAGATTCTGTGGATCGTCTTCGGCGCGATACTGCTGTTGTATACACTGAAGCAGTCCGGCGCGTTCGACGTCATCAACGACGGCTTCTCCTCAATCAGCGACGACCGGCGTGTTCAGGTCGTATTGCTCGTTTTCCTCATGGGCTCGTTCATCGAGGGCGCGGCTGGCTTCGGCACGCCTGCAGCCATCGTCGGCCCGCTGCTGGTAGGCCTCGGCTTCCCGCCGTTGGCGGCCGTGGTCGTCGCGCTCACGGGCAACCTGATGGCGATCACCTTCGGCGCGGTCGGGACGCCGCTCATCATTGGTCTCGAAGAGGTCTTCAGCCAGAACACCGCGATCCAGTCCACGATACAGGATCAGGGATTAACCGTTACCGAGTACGTCGCAGATGTCGCCATCTGGGCGGCGTCCATCCACGCGGTCGTCGGCATCGTACTCCCCTTTATTGGCGTGGCGATGATGACGCGCTTTTTTGGCGAAGAACGCTCGATCAGGCCGGCGCTGGAGGTGCTGCCGCTGACACTGTTCGCGTGGGCCTCCTTTGCTATCCCGTACTGGGCGACTGCATACTTCTTAGGGCCGACCTTCCCCGCGTTGTTAGGCGCGATGGTCGGATTGCTCGTCACAGCAACGACGCTTCGGGCCGGTTACCTGCTTCCGGACGACGAGTGGGACTTCGGTCCCCGGGAGAGCTGGCCGGGCCACTGGGTAGGCGATATCGAGCCCGGTGAGAGCACCAGGGGCGGGCAGACGGTCGCGGCCGATGGCGGAACCGTCGAAGCCAGCCCGGATCGGCGGATGTCGCTCGGGATGGCGTGGCTTCCGTACGTCCTGACTGCCGCGTTACTCGTCGTGACACGGGTCTGGGACCCGCTGCAGACATTCCTGACGTCGAACCTGATCATCGCGTGGAACGATATCTTCGGGACGGGGCTTGGCGGATCGTTCCGGACGCTGTACCTGCCGGGTGCGATCTTCGTCCTTGTGAGCATCCTGACCTACGGGCTCCACGGAATGGACACCGGAGAGATCACTGCCTCCTGGAAGGAGACGGTCCAGAAGATCCTGCCGGCGGTGATTGCGCTGTGGTTCGCGGTTGCGACGGTCCAGATCATGATCAACTCCGGGCAGGCTGGGGAACTCGACAGTATGCTCGTGATCCTCTCGGACCTGACGGCGAACGCCGCAGGCGCGATTTATCCATTCTTCGCCGCGCTTGTGGGCGCATTCGGTGCGTTCATCGCGGGGTCGAACACGGTCAGTGACATCCTCTTCGGGACGTTCCAGTTCAACGCCGCCCAAAACATCGGCGTACCGACCCAGATCGCCGTCGGCGCACAGGCGGTCGGCGGTGCGATCGGGAACCTCATTGCGATCCACAACGTCGTCGCCGCGCTGGCAGTCGTCGGCCTCGTCGGCGAAGAGGGACGGGTCATCCGCTTAGAGTTGATCCCGTTGGCCTACTACGCGACGGCTGCAGGGTTGCTGACGCTATTGTTCAGTTACATCGTCGCTCCGGGGGCGTTTTGAGGGGCCGGTTGTTCACACTCTCCGAGCCCACATCGACACCATGTCACACGATATATACGTCTCATCTGAGGGGGACTGGTCGGCTGATCCCGACGCCACCTACGACCACCGCGGAGGTGAAGACCACCGACCCAACTCATCGAGGCGCTCGAAGCGCGCGTCAAGGGGGACGTCCGATTCGACAGCTATACGCGAGAGCTGTACGTGATCGATACGAGCGCCTACGAGATGACGCCCATCGGTGGCTCGCCCACATCCCGCTCGCGGTTGTTGGCGATGTGCTCCCCCTGCAATGAAGGAGGTCCTTTATTGCAGCCTGCAACAAACCCACCTGCATTTATAAAGATGACACCCGGCAACAAAGACGACTCCAAAATGGCCCACTACGCCACCTACATTCGTGCCTCGACCGACACCCAAGAGACTGTCCATCAACGCGATGCGATCAACGGCGGCTCGACGAACACGATGTCGAGCCGAACGACGTTGACCGCTACGCCGACCTCGGCCATTCCGGGTCCGATCCTGGTCGCGAACAGTTCTCCAAGCTGATCGACGCGATCGAAACCGGCGAATACGAGTACGTCGTAGTGTGGGAGATCTCGCGGTTGGCACGACTCGGCAGCATCTACCAGCGGTTTTTCGAGCGCTGCGAAGATACCGGGACCACCGTGGCGATCACCGACGGGTGGGTGTCCGAAGTGCGTCTCGACGGCACCGGGAAGCTCATCGCCGACATCTCCGCTGCGGTCGCCGAAGAAGAGCGACGACGACTCATCAAGCGCATCGAGGCCGGCGTTACGAGCGCACAGGAGCAAGGGAAATGGAATCAGAACGCACTGATCGCCGTATCTTCCCGGTCGGAGAGATGAGCCTCGATCTCCGACCGTCTCCATCCGAACGGTGAGAGCACGCTTTCGGCGGCTCGCACGAGTTGATCGCGGTAGAATTGACTGTCGTACCGACTGGGGTCCTCGCTCGCGAGACATACACGCTCGCGCGACGGCTTGCTGTCGTCGACGACCACGTAGGACACGTTCTCACCGGGGTGCTTCTTCATCCCGAGGTCAGCGGCGCGTTCGAGCGCTGCGACGTTGCGAGTTTCATGACTGTACTCCTCTCGTGGCTTTGATACGCGGTTTTTGATCGCCAATTCACTCGGGTCCACCTCACCGCGCTCGACCGTCGCGACCTTCGTCGCGAGCACGTCACACACCAGTTCGGGCTCCTGGTGATCGTCGATCGCGTCGATGAGTTCTTTCTGCACCCCCTCGATAAACGCGGGTGTCGACCGCTGGCGGCACTCGATTCCCCGATATTTGTAGGGAGCATCCCCCTCCGGTGAGTCGGCTTTCTTGCCGAAATACTTCGTGAGCGCCCCGGCCTCCGAGTCGCGCATCGGTACGAACGCCACCCACTCGTACTGCGCTTCGTGCTCTAATCGTATCCCCGACTCCTCGGTGATCTGTTCAGCGAGTTCGTCGAGCGGTGTCTGCTTCTCGTGGTCGACGGCCTGCACCCAGATGCTATCGACGATCCCGTGAACCACCCGCCATCCGCCTGCTTCCAGTGCTTCTTTCGCGTCGAGCAGGATCTCGCGAGCGAACGCATTGATCGCCTCGTGGCACTCGATCCGTCCGAACTTCGCGTTGCTGAACCCTTGATAGCCAAAGCAGGAGACAAGAATCCATTTGATCGCGCTCGATCGCCCCTCTAACCCCTCACGACGATCGGGGTCGTCCATCTCCCGAATTTCGGCTTTGATCGCGTCTCTGTCGTCGATCAACGGCTGTAGCACGTCTGGCAGGTAGCCTCGCTCGTCGCAGATCGAGTAGCCGATCTCAGGCACATCTTCGCGATCACTGTGACACTCGCACCGAACCATCTCGGGGCTCACGTTGTGCTGACAGATGATGTTGGGGTAGAGACTCGAAAAGTCGAGCTCGTGGACGGCCTGATGAACACCGACGTCGGGCGCAAACGTGAATCCACCCCGATCGGCCTCGTGCAACTGGTTCATCGTCTTGAAATCCTCGTGTCGCCACGAGTTCCACGGCACCAGAACCCCGCGATCGCGCGCCTCTCGTATCTGGATCGCGGTCAGAATGTTCCCGATTGACGCCCACGCTAGTTCCTGAAGCGGCTTGCGCGACCGCCCGACGAGATCGAGACACCCATCGAGATTCGTCTCCGAGAGAAAAAACGTGTTTGAGCGGTCGATGATGACTCTCCCCGGCAGATTATACCGGGCTGGCGAATGGCCGACCTGCCCGTAACTCTCGTAGGTCGATCGGCCTGCTAACTGCTCGAATCGCGGTCGGCGGCCTAACTGAAAGTCCTCGACCTCGTACCGCTCGGCGGCCTCATACAGTGTCGGGAGCACTTCGCTCGCGTTCACGATCACCACGTCCGGGTCGATCGACCGAGTGGCCTCACGAACGCACTCGAGATTTAGCGTCGACTTCCCGCCGAACCGCTTGCCGTCGATCTGAATCTCGTCGACGTTCCCGTTCGCGAGGCGTTGCGGATCGATCACAATCTCCATCGTGGTGAGCCCGGCCGCTGGTGTCGGATCGGTATCTGTCTCAAGACAATACCGGAACTCACGCGAGAAATCCACGTTATAGAGCCGATACTCGCCGGGTGAATCCCACCCTCGGACCTCCGAAGCCACCTTCCGGACGACCTCGATCTCGTCGACGTCGACGCGAAGCACCTGCTCCGGCTCGTGGCGAAAGCCTCGTCGCCACTCCTCGATCGCTGTCCCGTCGACGTCGGGCCACATCGAGAGGTGGCCGCGAAGGTCCCCGATTCCGCTCGATTCGGTGGAGGCGTAGAAGCTCGGCGTATAGTCCTCGTCCCGTTCGCACTCGACGCCGTGCTTGGTTCGTGACCACCGCCACACCCCGCCATCGATGTGATCGAATGCGAACGCCACGCAGCTACGATCTCCCCTCGTTGGTGGCGATCGATGTCGCTTCAGGGTGGTCGTCGTTTAGATCGCGTTCGAGAGCTTCGATCCGTTCGTGGAGGTCCTGTAGCTCCTTCTCTTGCTCAAGCGCGACCGATACCAGAAGCGTCAATTCCGGTTCCTGGTGATTGAGATACCCGGCAGCATCGGCATGGGTGCGACCGTGCTCAAAGAGACGGTCGAAATGGTGCTTGTCGTCGCGACGAAGCGCCCGACGGTACTGCTGCCACCGGTCCTCCAGCGAGCGGATGACGTCGCGGTAGGTGGGGTTAGTTCGCCCCAACGGCGGCCACCTCCGGTTGACTCGTCGGCGCGATCGCCTCGGGATGGCGCTGCGAGAGCACCCGATTCCAGTAGGCGAATGTCGTCTGCATGAATCCGCTGCCGGAATAGACGAGCGTCTCGAATCCCTCACCGACGAAACGCGGCCCCTGTGACGTGAGCTCGCACTCGATCACGCCGCCCGCGACGTTCCGAATGGGTTGGCTGAACCCATCGGCTGCTGTGCGAGTGAGTAAGATCGTGATCTCTCGCTGCTGGCAGAGATCCTCAATGAGCGCGATACCCTCGGCCAGCATCCGCTCGCCTTCGCTGCTGTAGAGATCGTCACTCCGGTAGAACCAATCGAGGTCCGGTAACACAACGAGCGCCGTCTCGGTTCCGACCTGTTCGGCGAGCGATTCCAACAGGGAATAGTGCTGGTGAGCGGTGAACCCTCTCGCAATCTCGATCCGTTCGAGCACCCGCTTGCCGGGTGCGAGGCGAGCGATCGGCTGTGTGCTTCCATTGCCTCGACTGTCGACCCAGACTGCGGTCTCACCGTGGCTGTCGGTCAACAGATGGTCGACAACGAGCGACTGGAGCGCACCTGCGGTACGGTCGTCGACGTCCAAGAGGTGAATTCCCGCGTCGAGCGACGGGAGCTCTGGCACGTCCTGAATCGGTCTGTGCGACATGGATGAATCGACTCCATCGCACTAATATAGTTTCGCGGGGCAGCTTTCCGGAACTTCCACTTCCTTCCTCTCGTGATCGAACGCCTGTTCATAGAGATCGCTCGCAAGATCCTCGATCTCGCTCAGTCGGTCGGCATGATCGACGGAGCAGTTGGTCGCACACTGGGCGTAGAGCGTGTTCGAGTCGAATTGATCGTATGCGAGTCGCCCGTGACACCGCGGACACCGGAGCGGAACGTGACCTACCATCCACTCGGCTTCGTACTGTTCCTGGCGGACCCGCGCAGTAAGCGCGAGCCAGACGATCATATCCGGCGACTGCTGTCCGTTCGCGGCCTGTTTGAGTCGTCGCAGCCAGAGAGCAACGTTGCGATAGAGTTCGGCATTTTCCGGCCGATAGAACTGGTGCGTCCGCCGAAAGTGGACGAGCAGCGCCTTGCGTGACGACCTGATCGCACCCGTGGTCAATTCTCCATCGAGTTCCGTCTCGTCGACGAACGCATCTGGAACAGGCGCGCGGAGTGGTCTTCCACGTTCGTCGTAGTGGCGTTGTTCGGAAAGTTGTGCCCCGGTCTTCGGACAGAACGCAGTTGTGCCGATCATTCCCATCCTCCTCGAATCATCCGAAGCCGGTGTACTCCCGTAAGAAAGCGGGCCAGCCTTCCGGAACTTCCAGAACCCGATTCAGTCGGTGGCTACAGCCAGCCGAGCATCCGTGTGATCGTGAGTACCGTCGCGACGATCACCACGATCACCCTGACAAGTCTGAGATGGCGGTAAGCCCGCGATATTTCGTCCTCGTCTTCATCGCCAGCCTCTCGTGGACTTGCTTTACTGTCGGAGCTTTCCGTAGCGATGTAGCTTCTTACGCGGCGGATGCTGTCGATTGAGTCCATCTATTCAGATTGTCGATGCAGAGCGTTATGAACGAGAGTGGCAGGTTTCCAGAACTGCCGGAACACTACGCCGGAAGCTTATACGTGCGTCCACGTCCGTCGCCCGTTTTCTCGAGGAGATTGTAGTGAGCGAGCTTCGAAAGGTGGTTTCGAACTGTTCGATCGGTTTTCGGGTCCTCAACCCGCTCGCGGTAGTGGTCGTACAGCTCGCCCGGACTGATCGCCTCGTGCTTGCGAACGATCTCGTAGAGCTCGCGCTGGTGGGGCGTGAGCTGCTTGATGTTCTTCTGTTGGACTTCGCGTTTCCCTTCGGGGATCGCGTCGTGGAGTGTGTCGAAATCGATCTCCTCGACGTCGGCCTCCTCGGCCTGACGCGCGGCACTCCGGAGGATGCCGATCGCCACGCGTGCATCCCCCGCGGCGGCGTCGGCGATACACGCCAACTGGTCGCGGGTGAGCGCATCCTCAGCGAGTCCCCACCGTACCCGATCCTCCAGAATCGCCACGAGCTCGTCGAGCTCGTACTTCTCGAATCGGATGCGGCGTGAGGCGTGGAGGCGCGAGACGAGTCGGTTGTCGAGTTGGGCAAATAGCTCTTCCTCGCGGTTCGCAATCAGGATCATCGAAATCCCTGCCGTCCGGTAGAGGTCGTAGAGAAGGTCGTCGTCGTGGAGCTGGTCAACCTCATCGAGAATCACCACGAACTCCGGGCCGTCGTAGTTGTGCAGGCGCTCAAGAAGTGCGTCGGTCGGCGTTGACTGACGGTGGATATCCGTGGTCGGACCGATGGCTTCGAGGATTCGGTAGAGCGCGCGAAACCGGGTGTAATCCTGCCAGCAATTCACGTACTGATGGTTCAGGTCGATCACCGCCTCGCGAAGTCTGTCGAGCGCGAATCGGGCGAGACAGGTCTTGCCCGACCCGGACGGCCCGAACAGAAAGACGGTCTCGGCAGGCTCATTCCGGGTTACGGGGTCGAGTGCACCTGCCAAGGTGTTCATCTCCTGGTCGCGATGCTCCACCTCCTTCGGAATGAACTCGTCCTGAAGCACGCGAGCATCCTGAATCATACCCGAGGTGTCCCAAGCGAAGGAGTATAAACGGAGGTGTCGGGTTTCCACTTCTTCCAGAACTTCCGGAAACTGCTGGAACCAGCAACCAGGGTGGGCCGGCCATAGGCGATCAAGCACTGGAAGTACGCGTCGGTATCGGCTGGTCGTTGGTTCTTTAAGTAGTTCTGGCGACAAGGTAAAGATACGAGAGAGGTCCGCCGAGTTTTGCGCGGAATAGAATTCTACACAGACGCATCTTTCACTTCCCAGCAGCCAGTATCGCCCCCTCATTCGAGATTCGGGTTGTTCGTTCGAGGACGTTCTGCCCGCCGGTGGCGATGACGGTCTCGCCAAGCATCGCCATACTGGCGGCACCACCGTCTCGTTCGACGCGCTGTACTTGCTCAACGACGCGATCGGTCGCGAGACCGCTTCGTTGCACGAACTCCCAGGACAGGCCGAGGAGCTCTCGGAGCGATGTCTTGGGAGAGAAGCGCGACAGACTCTCCTGGCCGCACTCACGCACTCGCTCAACTGTCTGCTCGTCGTCAAGGACGGTACTGGTTGCGATCCCATCGAGCGCGGTGTACTCGAGATCGGCCGACAACTCCGAGCGCTGGAGACCCTCACCAGTGTTCCAGACGAGGCCGCCACGATCTTGGATGAAGACATCGCCGAGGCCGGTCCCGGCTTCGACCTCTGCTCGGTGGGCCGCTTCGAGGAGTTCATCGCGGCTCCGTTCGAGGTCGAACGCTTCGTTGGCAGCAAGCGCAGTGGCGAGGGTTGCGGCACCGCTGGCCCCGAATCCATACCCGACCGGAACCGACGCGGTCAGCGACACCGCTGCCGAGACATCGAGTTGCTGAAGGACGTTCTCAACGGGCTCGAAGGTAGTAGGCTCCTCATCGAGGCTGATCGATGTATCGGGGCTGGGCCTGACCGTAGCGTCGACGCCGTCCTCGATGGCGAAACTCACCCCAAGCGACCCATCTTGTGGAGATTGCGGTGGGACGAAGATCGGCGTCACGCTTCCAGGAGCAGATGCGGTTACCGATGAGGATCCTCTCGTAGCCATTGGTTGTCAGAAGCGCTCGCTCATATACAAGGTTTGGTGAGGGTCCTGTGGGTAGTGCAGAGCGCTCGGGAAACCCTCGGCTGAGGGTTTTACGAGTCGAAGAACCGATCGATCCGGTGAAGATCGACGGCGTGGTCGGTATCGCCATCAATGACGAAGTCTGCGAGAATCTCGCCGACGACAGCAGTGAACTTGAACCCGTGGCCGGTGAAGCCAGCAGCGACGTGGATGCTATCGTAGTCGGGATGGCTGCCGAGCACGAAGTGGCCATCGGATGACTCGGTGATCACGCAGGTCCGCAGCTGCATCGTCGGTCCCGCTCCATCCGGAAAGTACGCCTCGGCAAACGCGCGGTGGCGTTCCTCCTCGATGGTGGTTGGCTTCTGTGGCATTTCGTCGGGATCGACCGCGTTCGGAAGCGTCGGCTCGCGGCCGAACTTGAAGCCCGGCACGTCGTGGATCGGGAAGCCGTACCCGTCTCCGTGTTCGCCGGCGAGGCTGAACACCGGAAACGACTCCGGACGAAACTGCTCGGGTTTCTCGGGCTGGAGCCACGCCATGATCCGGCGGCACGGGGTGAGTTCCGCCGCGATCTCAGGAAAGAACTCGGCGGCCCACGCGCCCGCGGTCACCACCACGTCGTCGGCCTCGTAGCGACCCTTGTCAGTTTTCACTCGGACGCCGTCACCGGTTTCGTGCCAGTCGAGGACGCGCTCGCGGGCTCTGATGGTGGCTCCCGCGGCATGGGCCGCTTCAATGTGGGCGATCACGGCCTGTTCGCAGTCAACGAAGCCACCGTCGGGCTGGTAGATCGCCCGATGGTCAGATGGCAGGTCGTACCCCGGAAAGCGATCGTTCACCTCTGTTCCAGTGAGCACCTCGTGGTCGACGTTGTGTGCTTCCACCGAACGGCGGGCATCGGCGAACAGATCGGCGTCGGCGGAACTAGCGTGAATCGAGCCAGTGGTGGTGAGGAGGTCGCGGCCAGTCTCCGCTTCAAGCTCACGCCAGTTCTCGAAGGTCGCTCGTGCGAGCGGCACGTAGGAGGGGTCTTCGGGCTGTGTGAGCCGGACGATCCGCGTACTCCCGTGGCTCGACCCGCGGGCGTGCGGGACATCGAAACGCTCGATGCCGAGAACGTCGAGGCCACGTTCGGCGAGTCGATAGATAGCAGCGCTGCCCATGCCACCAACACCAATGACGA
Organism: Halococcus sp. PRR34; assembly: GCF_028617175.1. Taxonomy (NCBI): domain Archaea; kingdom Methanobacteriati; phylum Methanobacteriota; class Halobacteria; order Halobacteriales; family Halococcaceae; genus Halococcus; species Halococcus sp. PRR34. Next base: position 31,834 of record NZ_JAQJDA010000011.1, read on the forward strand.
TTGCATCGTACTGCTCGCGGGAGACGTTCATACCCCACGACGGCGGGGCAGGGAGAAATGGATTGCTGCGACTGTGGTAATCGGTGGCAAAACGATTTAGGCTCAGGATGAGTACGCTATTCATCCAGTACAGGACGACGAGAGCGCCCGGAACCAGAGTGATGTTCAGCCCATGCCCACGTTCGACGCCGACACCACGGAGATCAACGCGTTCGAAGTTGAAGGTGCGGACTTGTACATCTTTAGCCAGTATTTCGATCAGGAGGAGGTCTTCGACGAGTTGCGCGAGTGGTATGACAGCGAGCAGTATCGCTTCGAAGTGCCCACCGACGATATCGACCGGGTAGAGTCGTTCTTGGACGGGTATTTTTATGACCTCAACCGCGTGCCTCCCGATGCGATTGAGCCGTTCTGCGTAGTGAAAGAGAAGTACACCGACCACGCGGATATTCTCCGAAACTCGGTGTATCACACGAGCCGAGGGAGCAACACCGTGTTCGTGATGCAGGACCGGCTGTCAGCCGAGCAGGCGGTCGAGCAGGGCGTAACACCGCTTGCCGAGGCGAACATCAGCTTTCGCTTGTAACTGGACGGTTCCAGATGGGACCGACCAGCGGACGAATCCAATCAGGAAGGTGCTGGTGGTCTGAACTCGGCGTCAGGAGGTCCGTCCCGTTGAGGTGGGTGACGGTGTCGCTTGTGCCTCCAGTAGTGAAGCCGTTCGTGATGAGGAGGTTGGTGACTGTGACGGCTGGGTCATCTATGAGGTAGCCATCGTGATCGGCGAATCGCCGGTACATGAGGAGTTCTTCGAGGCCTTGTTTGAATGTCTGTTCCGCTCCGGAGTACTTGACTTCGCCGAGGAGGAGGGCAACGAGTTGGTCGTTGGATGTGGTGTCATACACTTCGATAACGAGATCAGGGCGACCACTGTAGAGGACGAGATCGTTGGAGTCACCAGTGAGTGTTTCGAGGGAATTGCTGTAGTCGGTGAGAGCATCGGCGTAGCGTGCGAATAGGGGGTGGGTTGGTCGATCCGTGGGATCGAGTGGCTCGTGGATGCTGAGTTTGCCGGTGCTGTCGTGGTGAATCTCGATTCGCGCATCGGATGATTCGAGGTGGGCTAAGGCGTTGTTTTGCCCGTCGATTGGCTGCAGCGAGAAACCGGATGTGTAGCGATTGAGGAGTCGGATGACCCGAAAGCAGCAGAAGAGTTCGAAGAGGGTTGGCGTCGTGTTCGGGACAATGAGCGTCTCGGCAAGGAGATCGGTAATGTCCGAGTCGAACGTATCAGCCTGAAGCCGCTGGTACGTGTCGTAGAGGGCGTATGCATCGGTATAGATGCCGAGGCGGGAGCGTCGGGCGGTATTCATGTCCTGTCCGGAGACGGAGATTGTTTGCCCGTCTCTGATCCGATTCAGGTGGACGTTCTGATTGTAGAGCCGGTTGAACTGTGCCATCTGATCGTCAGTCCAGTACTCGCGTCGCCAGTCATACTCGACAGCTTCGAGCTCATTTGTGACTGTCCGGTAGATTTCCCAGAGAAGGCGTTTGAGAACACGGTTTTCGGGAATGTCATATTCGGTGTATGGAGTATTGCAGACGAAGCGGCTGCGGTCTGCGTAGCCGGTTTCGGAGCGGGTTCGGAGCGTGGCGCTCCAGTTGATCGACCCGCGGACTTCGCCTTGAGTGTCGATGTGTTCGCGCTGGTGTTCGGTCTTGATTCGGCGGACACGGTCGGGGAGTGCGGTAACGAAGTCGCGGACGCGCTCAGTGAGGCAGAAGTGGATGCGCTTGATTCGTTCCCAGTCATTGATATCGAGGCCTTCGTAATCGAGAGACTGGGCAAGTGCGTGCGTGTTGAGTGTGCCGCTCCGGAGATACGTGCTTAGCTCTTCGGTGGTAGCGTTGACGAGTTCGTCAGCCGTGAGACTACGCGTCATTGTCGAACGTAATACCGAAGAAATCGGTCGCTTTCTGTTGGAGTAGCCCCCCGTCGAGATCAAGTGTAACGGAGCCGTCCTCGGTATCGACGTTCTGATCGGTGAGAGACCGGATGAGTTGCTTCTGCTGATCCGGCCGCATCCCCTCCAATTGTGGATACACGAGTGAGACGACAGCAGACGTGAGCGCCTCGGTGTGCGCTCCATCAGTGTCATCGTACGAGACGAGATATCGAATGATATCGTACACGATGGAGGGCCCGATAACACGATGTTCGTTGATACGTTGCCAGAGGACCGCAACGACCGGATAGACGTCTTGGAGAACAGGGCGGAGTGACTCGTCGTCGGTGAGCCAGGCGGTCGCATAATTGTCGGATCCGTCCGGATCAAGGAGTGAGGTTCGGACACCGCTATCATTGGTGAGCGGAGGAACGCCGACGTGCACGAAGTTGAAACGGCGCATGAAGGCGTACGACATTTCGTACAGCGAGGTTTTGTCGTAGGTGTTCATCGTGGCGAGTAACCGCCATGACGGCGTGACTGGGAAGGCGTCGGGGTTCCCAATGATGTCTGCGAGGTCTTCCTCGGTCGTTGCGTCAGAGAGTGAGCGGAGTTCGACGGTGCGATCACGTTCGTAGGGGAGTTCAGTCGAATCGCCGGACAGGACTGAGAAAAGTTGTCCGAATGCCTTGTCGATGTCCGAGCGATTGATTTCGTCGATGATGAGCCACTCGTTGACGACGCGGTCTTGTCGGAAGCACTTGAGGAAGAGCCGCGGTTCGAAGAGGAGTTCTTGTCCGCCATCACTTGTGGATGGAACGTACCCGCCGATCGTATCGAACGCGGTCCATTCGGAGGTCGCGGTGGTGAATCGATAATCATCGACCTGTTCGTACGTCGTCGCGGACTCGGCGATCGCCTTGGCGAGCTTGGTTTTCCCGGTGCCTGGCGGGCCAGTGAAAATGATGTGTTTCCCGGACCGTAGCGAGGCTTCGATTTCGCGCTGCAGCCGGTCGTCATCCTCGAAGTAGAGCCTGTTAGGAATAGAGATCTCGATCTCGGGAGCGGTGAGTTTCGTTGCGAGCCGATCAATCTCGTCTTGAGAAACGCCGTCTCTGATCGGGTCCTCTAAGGCAAGGATGGTTTCAAATTCGTCTTCAGTGAGGAGGAAGAGACTTCCTTGTGCCCGGTTTTTGAGTGGGGAGGAATCCTCAATCTCGGGGACTGCGGTGAGTTGATCCCAGGTGATGTCGTCGATTGAACGATTGTATTCGATAGTGACCCCCTCGACTTGCTCTTCGTACTCCTCATGTTCGTCTTTGTGGAGACCTTCCATGATGGTTCCGTCTGCGACGATTGCCCCGGTGGGATTGGACTCGTAGAACAGCACCTTGTCGCCGGGAGCGGCTTTCTCGAATGCATCGAAAATCCGGCGCTTGTTCCCTTTGCGATTGTACGCCGTGTAGAAAACATCACTGCCGTCTTCGATGCTCTCGACACTCCAAATGTCTGGATCAGCGGAGATCCAGAAGTAGTTCCTGCTCTGAGTATCCTCGTATTCAGGGATCTTCATATTTCCTACTGCGAGCAGATACTGGCCTGCTTCGGGCGTCAAATGACAGAGGTAGGCCTGAATAACCGCTCCGTTCTCGTTTAGGGGGTATCTCTTTTGTCCTTGCTTTCGTGCTGGGTCTTGAAGACTCTCTCTGATGTCTTCTAATGGAAGTGGTTCATCAAACCGCTCAGTAGTGAGGTCGGCAAAATCGTGGGTTTCCCCGTCGTATTCTTTCTGATACGGTTGATCGGTGACAGTAGAACATGCTCGAAGCGCCTGGTCGCTATAGTGGAAAAGGACATCACCAGGCTCTAAGACTGTGATGTCTCGCTGCCACTTTTGATCTTGTGAGCGAAGATATTCACCTGTTAGTTCTTCTTGATGGGTCTGGTTCACCCAGTAGAAGTCTACATCAGGTGGAACTTCACTCAGATCGTCGCCCGTCGGTTCTGGTTCTGCGAGCAGGCCGTCCCAACTCCAAATCATAGACTGCACATGAAGCATCGAGGCTTCATCGAGCCGGTCTTGAAGCTGGTTCTGAAGGTCAAGACAGGCTTGGTTCAGGTCCTGATACTGCTCGATATCGTAGCCCTGTCCAACTTTGTACCCCGCAAATTCCGCGAAAAATGCCTTCATCTGAGTATATTTGTAATGAACATACTGGTTTGGATATACAAACATGAGTAGGAATGCAGCGAACGCGAGAAGAGATCCGGGGGACGTATCGACTGAGGAATAGTAATCTCGGAACGCTTCAAGTCGTTCCCCGAGATCACCGTCTGGATCGAAGAAAAACGATAGTGTTTGTGCCGTCGACTCTGGATCCGCCAGCGAGATATCTTTGAAATCCCGCATCGCGATTCCGCCGTTGGCACCCCCGCCGAGCATATAGACGGGCACTCGATCGTCGATGCCTGTGCTTTCGTCTATGGCTTCGATCAACGGTTCGATGTCCTCTGGACCGAGGTCACTGATATCATGTTCTCTGAGAAACTCCTTTTCGAGGTGCTCACGATACTCCCACTTCCAGGTTTCCCATCCAACCGGCGAATCAGCACCCTTCTCGTATCCACCAGCCCGCCAAATCTCAACAAACCGATCAAGGAGATCGCTGATATCCCCGAACTCGATAGCGGGCTTTGACTCGCTCATCTGGGAATTCTCATCTTCCTACCTCAATAAGATTATGGAGGCTACGCTATCCCCGACGTAACCGACCAACACGAAGGAGGCGACTGCCCCACGGTATCAAGTACCTCGACCGAGAGTCGGTCGTATGGTAACAGGATGGGTCACTAACGGGACGACGACGCTCGAAGCGATAGTCAACCCGATCAACGCTGCCTGTCACAAGGGGTTCGTTCCCGATCGACTGTACATTATTGAGAATCCAAAGGTCACCGACGAGGTCGCCCGGGCAGTCGATCTGGCGACGGAGATCGTCGATGCGTACGAAGGTGATGAACTGGACATCCGGATAACCTCGATCGACAGCGAACTCGACTTCGATCGGCTCTACGCCCATACGAGGGAGGCGATCGAAGAAGTCCACGAAGACGACGGTGAGGTCGCCGTGGATTTCACACCTGGTCGGAAGTTCATGTCCGCGCTCGCGTTCGCGACCGGGATGCGCTACGATGCCGATCACGTCTACTACTTCTACTTAGAAGATACGCCTCGCGGTCGGCTCTATCCCTCCATCCCACGAACGAAGTCGCGTCTCTACGACTTTACGGAGGTGCTCTAATGCAGCTCACCCGTCCCCATCTGACCGTTCTTCTGAATGCGCTCTACGACACCGGGACGACGACGATTCCAGTCGAACATCCGAGCGACGAGGTCGGGGAGTTGTTCCGGATCGGGTTCGACGATTCGGGCGAGACGACCGTCCGACTGACGACGGATCTCAAAGAATACGCTAACGCACGAAGCAAGGTCAATAGCCAGTACGGCGAACCCGCGATTAGCGAACTCCCTGACCGGCGATCATATCTCAGTGCGTTCGTCGCTGGCGGCCTGCTCGAACCAGCCAACCAAGATGAGATCCACGGTTTTCTCACCACCAACGGCGGTCGGGATCTGAATGCGGGCCACAGGCCGCTCGTCGCTGGTTTTGACACCAATCTCGTTCCATGGCGCATCGCGGACGTACTCGGTCTCCAGTCCGACGAGCAGTCGGCTGTGAACGGGTTCGCGCTCGCTACGGGTGTGCTCGACGAACTCGAATGGGGCCACAAGCGAAGCGATACGCAGTCAGTCACCGAGGCATTCAGTGCGGATTTCGAAGAGCTCTGGAACCAGCCTGCCGGCTCCAGTCGCGAGGGACGACTCGGCGAGAACTACTACCGGCGGCTGCGTGACAGCCGGTACGCCGAGGAGGTCCCGACCGACGAAGGCGACGAATCCATCGTCGATGGCTACGCCTCATTCCAGAACGAGGGCCGCAAGGACGTCATGCTGTTCAGCAACGACCGCGATTTCATCGAACGAGCCCACGCCAACCGGATTCTCGCCCAGCGTGTCGAGTTCCCCTCGGCACTGCCGCGCAAGGTGACGACCTCGTGGGACGCGATTCAGGATACCCTCTACGTACTGTCCGTCCTGTTCGGCGTGCTCTCACTCCCGAAAGTGACGCTCTACGGCGTCTGGAAGGGCAAAGAAGGGATGGACTGGCACGATGAAGCGCTCAAACTCGACTGTCGCAGCCCGAAGGTCGAGCCGCTGATCGAACGCGACATCGCCATCATTGAGGCTCACGAGCAGATGTAGTGCCACGCTCCTGTGCCGTCGAACCAAGCGATTCTCAGGGACTTCGGATCGTACTCACCCGGCTGTTGCGGCACTCGAAGCGGCCATTTCCGCTCGCACGAGCGCGACGAGTTCGTCCTCAGTCAGCGGATCGACTGGAATCCGAATTCCGTCCTCGGTGTAGAAGATACTGGCCGAGACGTCTCGATTCGGGAAGCACTGAGCAACGACGTGATAGTAGACACTGACCTGCTTGCGGTATTCGGATTCGGCGTGCCGACCGCGATCGGTCTTGTAGTCGACGATATCCACTTCGTCCGGCCTCACGCAGAGCAGGTCGATCACTCCCGAGATCGACACCCCCTCGTCATCGACGGTCAGCGGCAAGTAGGCGGGCTCCTCGACGCGCAGGTCGCCCTCACACGAGTCGAGAAACGCCTTGATGTGACGCTCGTCGTCTTCGACTTCACCGCTCTCCGGTTCGACGGATTCGCCTTCAGCATAGCGTTCGGCGAACTCATGGACTCGCCGGCCGAATTCGGACCCCTTCCCGTCGGTGACGTCTTCGAACACGCTGTCGTCGATCAGCGTGTGCGGTGATTGGCTCACGGGCCCCTCTCGCTCCGGGATGGCGATCTGGAGGTGACTTTGTACTGTGCCGCCACCGTCAGCCGGCTGTACGTCCGGCGTGCTCTCTTCGGGTTCGAGCGGTAGGTTTTCGAAGAGCGCACTCGGCGAACTGCCGGCGGAGAAGAGCAGGTGGTCCTTCGCGCGCGTCATGGCGACGTACATGAGCCGGCGCTCCTCGTCGTACTCGCGTGAGAGGCACGCAGAGCGGACGTCGTGTCGCCAGCTGTGGTACACGTGCGGGAGGTCGTGAACGGTCGAGTATTGCTTTGTCTGGCGAAGGCCCTTGATATCGCCGTAGTGGATCGCGTCGCCGCCACCTCCAGAGGGCGGGAAATTGTGCTGGTTGACGTTTGCGAGGATCACAATGGGGTGTTCGAGACCCTTCGCGGCGTGGATGGTCTGGACAGTGATGGAGTCCGCGCCGGGGCTGTCGTCCACCTCGTGGGTGCTGCCGGCATCGAGACTCCGCTCGATGAACTGGATGACCTCGCCACGATTCATGTGCGTGCTCGAAAACACCCCTTCGAGCGTGGTGACGAGCGTGTCGGCAAAGGCGTCCTCGAAGCCGTACCGATCGAACACTCGGCGAGCGATCCCACCGACGGTTTCGATGGCCGCCAGCTCGTCACGAAACGCCAGCATGTTCGACGGATAGTCCTCGGTATCGAGGGCCTTTCTGGCCTCTTCGAGCGTGTAGCCGGCGCGTTCGAGGACGACCGCCCACCCTCGGTCGGCATCGTTTTCGAGAATCCGCAACCACGCGAGCAACAGCAACGCCTGGTCGGTGGTGAACAACTCGACACCCCCTTCGTAGGCGACCGGGAACCCATAGTCGTCAGCACATTTCTGGAACTCGCGACCGAACCGCCGCGTCCGGGTGAGGATCGCGATATCCTCGTAGGTTGGGGGACGCAGCCCGTCGTCGGCATCCTCGTCCGTAACCTCGTACTCGGCGTTGCCCACGACATCCTGGATCCGATCCAGAAGCGCTTCGTGCTCGTCCTCGCCGGTCATGGCTTCGATGCGGGAGTGTTCGCGGTTCGAATCAGCCACAAGCGAGTCGATATCCTCGACAGCAGGTTCATCGCTGTCCGTCGCCGGCAGCGACAGACTGTGTTCCGAGAAGTCAAGGATCGCTTGTGTCGAGCGGTAGTTGTCAACGAGTGGAATTTCGGTTACGTTGTCGACAGCGTAGCCGACACGCTCGGCGTCGTCGTTGAGCTCGCTCTTGTACGTCTGGAGCCGCTCCTCGAAGTGACGGATGTTATCCACTGAGGCGTACTGGAAGGAGTAGATGCTCTGCTTCCAGTCGCCGACCACGCAGATATCATCGGTCCCAGCGAGCAGGAGGGCGAGCTTGAACTGAATCTCGCTGGTGTCCTGAAACTCGTCGATCATCGTGTACTCGAACGCCAGCCCCTCGCGGAGGTCGTGGTCCTCACAGAGTAGCGCGAACGCGAATAGCAAGAGGAAGCTGAAGTTGAGGTAGTTGCGCCCGAGAGCGAACTCGATGTACTCGAAGTAGATGTCGTGGACGAACTGCTTCAGCTCCGAGCGATCCTCCTCGAAGACCCGGTCGGCCCATTCGGCGTCGATCTGTTTCGTCCCTCGGCCACCACGGAGTTCGGTCTTTCCGGGGGCCTCGGGCAGGTAGCACTTGTTCCGACCGTAGCGCCCGAGCTTGCTGCGGAGATCGGACTGCGTTGGCCCGTTTGCGCCCTCGTTTGGAGCGTTGGCCTCGGCGAAACACTCTTGAAACTCCTTGAGGTCGCCCTCCAGATACCGCTCGCCGTGACGGAACCAGCCCTCGCGGGTCGGGAAGACGCCTTTCGAGGCGAGCTGTTTGATCAGCCCCAACAGCGACGACTCGTCCGAGAGGATTCGGAAGTAGTCCTCGTACTCGGGATGCTCGCGCACGAACCGCGCAACGAACTCTCGGAAGCGCTCGTTCTCGATGACCTCGTTTTTGAGCAGTTGCGTAGAGGAGGTGATGCGGTCGTCAATCCCGAGGATCTGTGGCGCTTCGAACCCGTACCGAAGGAGGATATCGTGGGCCAGGCTATGGAACGTGCTGATCGGAGCGTCGCGCAGCGCCGCCATACCATAATCACAGTGGGCGACGATCCGGTCTTTCATCTCCTCGGCAGCGTTGTTCGTGAACGTCAGCAAGAGGAGTTCCTCCGGTTCGATGTCGTCCTGATCGAGGATGTTTGCGTAGCGTCGGGTAACGGTGAACGTCTTGCCCGTGCCAGCACCTGCGTCGACGAGGTACGTGCCTTCGGTCGCGTCGATCAGCTCTTGTTGTTGGTCGTTCGGCGAGATCGCTGTATCTGTCATTGATCGCCCTCCCGTGTGTCGAGACCAGTGGCCAGTGAAGGGGTGTTACTGGGCGACTGAGCGGATTCGTCAGTCAGCAGGAGGTCGCGGTGGTCGACACGATCGAAATTCGGTTCGCCGGCGAGCTCGGTCGCGATCGGAAAGCGCGACTCCCGCCAGTCGTTTAGTGTATCGAGACGCTCGTCGAGGAACTCTTCGAAGGCGTCAACCTCGGGTGCGAAGTAGTTCTGGGTGCGGATGGAGAGGAGTTGACGGAGCGCTTGGTTGCATCCGGTCTCGACGTACTTGTAGTCGCCAACAACGGTTTTCATCAGTTCGGTGAGGGCGTCTGCGAACGCCGAGGAGAGGAGTTCGTCCTTCTCGTAGGTGTCCGGGATTTCGTGAGAATCGAGGAACGATTGATACGTGTCGCACTCGACCTGCTTGAAGGTTTTCTGGCACTTGTTGGAGCCGTCCTCGCGGAGTGCCTCGAACGCGGCCTCCTGTTGGATGTGCTCCTCGAAGGGTGTTGGATAGTAGGTCAGGGTCGTGATTCCCTCGTCAAGGGACGGTGGTTCATCGGCGGTGATCGCATCATCAAGCGTCTCAAGGAAGTGGAACAACCGGAACCTGAGTCGTTCGTCCGGGCGCTCATCGCGGTGCTGGGCGAGGTAGAGCAGCGCCTGGAAGTTCGGTGTGTCGCTGATATCATCGATCCGGGCGTTCTTCACGACCGTCGAGGCGGAGTTGTGACCCCCGCTCTTGTAATCGAGGAGCTGGCTCGGGGTGTGAATCAGGTCGATGATACCCTTAGCGCCGAGTGCGCTGTTCTCGAACCATCGTTCGGTGATCGGCGAGTCGATTGTCTGCCCGAAGTGTTCGGCGAAGCGATTGCCCCAGCCGGGGTTCGTGTAGGCATCATACGTCGATACTTTGGGAGGGTTCTCGTCGAGATATCTGGTGATGGCGTCGATGCCGACGCGAAGTTCGCTTTCGAGCGTCGCGAGATCGTGGTCGTCGACGTACGGCTCCATTCCATCGCGCATGATGCCAACGATGGTATCGGTACCTGCTGTGTCGACCACGTCGGGATGGTTGACGTAGAACTCCGCGAAGTCGTGGAAAAGGTTCCCTTTCTGGAGGTAGTCGCGATCCGGGCCCTCAACGAGGTCGTCGAAGTAGTAGTCCCGCGGGCAGTTTACGAGCGTGCTCAGCGAGGACTGGCTGATCGTTTCGACGGTATCAGATGAAGTGGTGATGGACTGTTTCTCGAAGCCAGTCGTGGTTTGGCTGGGTGAGCGTCGGCTGTAGGGCACGTGTGGAAGATCGCTGAAGCGGTCAAACTCTTGATCGAGGAGGTCGTGGAAGTAGAGGCAGGGCGTGATCGACTCGCCGGCTTCTGTGTCCTTGACGAGATAGTACTGTTCGACACCGTTCTGGAGGAGCACCTGGAACTGTTGGAGGTACTCGCGATCCTTCTGATCGGCATCGACCCACGGTTTGTCGGGGACTGAGTGCGTCCATCCGGCGTCCAATCCGAGGTAGAAGACCACTGGTCGGTCGACGTACGCTGCGGAGGTGGCCGAAGCGAGGAGGACACCCTCCTGTTCTTCGTCGGTGGGGACATCGAACGATTGGAAGTAGTAATCGAGATCGTCGAGGATTGTGTCGGTGACTGGTTGCTCCAAGAGGCCGAGTCGGCGGAGTTCGTTGCGGAGGTCGGTGAACGATTCGTCGCACCACGTCTCGTAGGTCGAAAGTGCCTCAGTGACGGTGTGGTCGTTGATAGTGCTGCAGAAGGTCTGTAACTGATCCAGCTCGGGCCGATCGAGGCTTCGAAGCCGCTTCTGATCGTGTTTGACTGGCGGATCGATGTCGATCGTTGTGAGGATGGGGCGAACGTCGCTCAGCCGGAGGCTGTTGCTTGAGAGTGCCCTGCGGAGGAGTCTGAGGAACGTGCGAATGCGGGTATTGTCCACGAAGCCCGGTCCGCCGTAGTAAGGGATGTCGGTGGATTCGAACGCTGATTCGATGAGTGACGGGTACTCACTTCCGCGATCCATGACTACGGCGACGTCTTCGGCGTTGTCTGTGGAGGTAGCGTCGGTGACTGTCTCGACGATAGCAGTCGTCGAGTCGAACAGTGAGAATTCGGGAAGATCGAATGCATCCGCCGCAAATGGGTTGATGGTATCGTAGTCATCGGGGAGGATCGTACAGTCGAGCGTCGTGAACTGTGCTTCGCCGATCACCGCCACATCAAGATCGTCGTCGATGGTGTACTCGGCGAGGTCGGCGTGAGAGCTTTCGGCCTGTTGAATGACGTCGATGGCTTCGCGGGTTGGTTTGGTGTCGTAGCGGTCGTAATCGAGGATAGCATCGATATCGCCGGTCTCCTCCCAGCTCTGGAGGATGTTGTCGACGAGATACGAGGCGTGCTTCCAGCTCAGGGCGGTTTCGGTGACGAGATCGAGAAATAGCGAGCGTTGGTCCTGTGCGGTGAACTCGCCCGAAGCGAGCATTCGTGGTGTGGCGGCAAAGCGGCCTAATCGGGGGTGGTCGAGGCGTCGGTTCAGGGCGAGACTCAGCGGTCCATCGGTGGTGAGGACGAGATCGTAGTCCTGTGTTTCAGCATAGAGTTCGTCTACTGAGCGGGCACGCTGAAGCGTCATTGACGCAACGGTCACCCGGTCTAAATCTAAAACTGTCGGTAGGAAGGGATCGATACTATGCCCTCTGCTGAATCGAGGGCCAGCAGCAGGGTGTGCAGATAGCGAAGGTAGACGGAAATGCAGCGAGTTTGGAATTCTATATACAGAGCACCAAACTCATCTGAAACAGTAGCACACATCTACTCGTCACCGCTTGCTGGTCGAGTTCTATAGCACCACGGTACTCACTCGTTACATTTTGGAGGAGTCTCGATGACCGCCGACGGCACATACGATACCCGATGACAAGTCGAGATCTGTCGAAATCTGCCGAGGTGTTGCCTAACTGAAATGACGTGCGATATATTCTTGAGCTTCCTGTATGGTTCGTGGTTCGGCTGAACTCCCGGACCGTACATAGAACTCTTCTCCATCTTCACCGTCGAAATACATGGGCTCTGGAGTCGCATCTACCCAGACCACGCAGACTTCTTCGCCATCAACGGGCTCAAATCCGACTTCCGTATACGCGCTCGCCATCATGTGACCGAGACGGTTGTTGATTTCACGGTTGAGTTGGAGTTCAAAGTCATCCTTACCATCGGACATCAAATTCAGATCGCGCTCCAAACCTTTGGCTTCCTTTGTTCCGTCTTCCACCCCGATAATCACGACTCCTCCTTCAGTATTGGCGAGTGATGCGATTTCCTTGGCGACTCCCGCTTTCAACGCTTTGTTGGGTTGCTCTTGATAGACGTCGTAGAGGAAGGTTTCTTTAAACTCAATCCGGGCATTTTCTCCCTTCTCAATCAGATCACTGACATTCTCTCGTCCATCTTCTGCTGTCCCGATTTGGAGGTCGTCCATATAGTCATTAATCGCGTCTGCAAGGTTTTGTCGCCGTTTAGCGAGGAATTCTTCGTAGTTTTCAATACGCCATAGCTCAGGTTTGTTCGGAATGAACTGGGATTGAAGAGCGTCCGGGTGTTCCTCAATAACTTCCGGGAGGTAGTCCTCTGGTAGTCTGTCTTTGATGAGGTTTTGATTGGTTTCTGGTGTGAGGAACGCACGATTGGTAATTTCGTTGACAATCTTCCTATCCTCAGATTTGCCCGAGTCGTACACGTCGTAGAGTTTGCTTTTCGGGAAGATGTGGTGAGACTCGAGATTAAAACTGCCAGTAAGTGGAGCGCCAGTCTTCCAATCGACCGGATCATGCGCACGAGTTACAATGTGAACCATATTGTAGAATCGTCGAGTCCGCTTTCCCCTTCCCTCCAAGTCGGAAGGTTGCACCTCAATTCGACCACGATCATCTCGAATCCCCTGCATAAGGTGATCTGTTGGCGACTCGGTATCGAGCAGCGATAGATCGTGCTCAACGGTACTATCAGAGGACCCACTGTAGCGAGTCCACATCATTGCGGCGTACATCCAGCGGAGAAACTCCCGCTTTTCTTCCCAGGTGATTTGCTTGTCTTTCTTGTTCAGAAAGACAATAAACGGAATGAGAACATCTCGGGTATTAATATAATTCGAGCTAGGGATATGGCCTTCATTTTTGAGCACATTAATCACGTAATCGAAGATCCCATCTTCTTCAGCAAGTTTCTCCCATTGACTCTCCAACCGCTCTCTCGGGAGGTCGTACACATTCTCATAAGTCATAGTCTCGGTCAAAGTACCAATCATCGTCTTCACATAGAAATTCAGGTTGAAGTCGAAGCCTTCCTCCGCGAGTTGTGCTTGTTTCGCTTTCATTTCTCGCCGTATATGAGGCCACTGAGCACTCATATGAGCTAGCGCGAGTTCTGCATCGCTCAGATGCGTCCCCTGAGAGTTGATCTTATCAAAGAGGTCGATTGCCTGATGAACATCGGCTGACTTGGGCAGTGTCTCAACCGGGACATCGAAATTCGTGATTTTCTTGAGCTGGTTCAGCTGTTCTTCATAATGTTGCGATAGCTCGACGAAACCATCGTGATCAGTGCCGAGTTTCTCTTGAGCGATCGTGATTGGGCTAATATCGCCCGCAAAAACATCCGGGACTGGAACCCATTCAGTTCCATCACGGGTCATCTTATTCTCAAAATGGAATTCGCCAGAATCAACGTTGAAATACAAATCTCGGGGGTCAGTGTTGATGTCTTCTGGCTGGTAGTAGGGCGGGATGTCATCAGTAATCAACATATAGAGCACCGTCAACCGTTGTTGTCCATCAAGTAGAACTTCGAAGAGACCGTGCTTTTCTTCATCGATAGCGTCGTTCTTTATCTCTGGCGGGTTCTCTGTAGACCAAGTCAGTAGCCCACCGATGGGGTACTGTTTGAATAGCGAGTTCATCAACTCCTTTGCTTGCGATTCTTTCCAAACATACTCACGCTGGAATTCTGGGAGAACGATCGCGTTCGCTTCCACCTGATCCAGAAGCTTGCTAATCTGCATTAGAGGCCAAACCGTAGCGGACGATGAAAAGAATACCGTCGAGGTTCGATCCCCATGAAACTCCTCGGGTTGGGGCTTAGTTGTGGAGTTGCCTCTCTGTATACACAGGATGTCATAGAACGATTCGCATGGACGGCGTGATGGGGGAAACCGAGATTCGAGAACAGACCATCATCTCGAAAAATAGCACTCATCTTGCTCAAGATCGCTATGCGCCGGGCATGTGAACTGTTCTATGCCTCTTCGAAAACACAGCAATTGCTTCTGAGACGTAAATTCGAGGGAGATACTGATGCCGAGCAGCGCCATGAGGATCGAACTGGCGGTCAAACCGTGAATCTCGCTGCCCTCTGCGGATTCAATAGAGCCGTACCGGACTCACAGACTTGGAAGCTGTTTCCAAGGCAATCGATGACCTCACCGAGAGGATTCAGACCGTCGTGTGAGTATGTCGGTGCTCCCGCGGATTGACCCCGCAACTACTGGTCTTGCCAGATATCTAGCTGTGAGGGACCACGGACCCCTACCTTGATAGTATGAACTGTACTGTATCCAATCAAGTTTCAGATGCGCTGTCGTCCAATTGTCCCGCAAGCGCGACATCTGCTTCCGTAACGGTTTCTGGCTCAACTAGCTCAATCTCCTCTGTGAGTTTGTGGTGTATCCTTCGAACCGTACCGTTGGTCCCATATCTACAACGCCTCCGATGTATTGTGCGCAACTGACCCTCTGCCCAGTCAGTCATCTCGTGATCATCCAGCAGTTTGAGAATTTCACCTGCTTCTCTACTTACGTCCTCATCGGTGTCCGCAATCTGCCGACATAGCTGTTTGATATCGGTAACGACATCCCTATCTCCGCTCTGGCGGCTCAGAATGTCGTTTTGCCATGTACTCGGCGTACCCAGCTCACTTACGAAGGATTTCAACTCCTCAAAGTCATCTTCGGGGATCGTGTGGCGAGTAGTATCGGGAGAAGAAATCGTCTTGAACACTCGAACTTCATCTGTCTCCAGCCGTGGGAATTGGGTGAAGACCGTTTGTTCCCCGATTGTGGTGCTTTGTACTCGATCCGAATCGAAGATAGTGGTTCGCCATTCCGTGCGCCCACTGCTGTGTTCTAGGTGTGCGAGTGAGACATATCCTTCTTCACCAGGGGGGACAAAATACTGCGGCTTCGACCTATCTTCGACGGCATCGTAGGTTTCCCGGAGCTCCTCGATATCGACGTTATTCTCCTCACAGAATTCCCGAACGACGTTTCTGAGGTCGTCGTACTTCGACCCAATACCCTCTAACCCCTCATCTCCAAACTCTGCACCGCCTTCATCAAGTCGCTCAAGGGTGAAGAGCGTCTTGTGTACCTGCTCTTCAGCAGTATCCAAGATGGGAGCAGTTTTTCCGAACGTATTAGCGATACGTTCGATTTTCTTTTGAATCTGCTCGACAAGTCCGAGCTGCTTCCGTAGATCGCCCGTCGGAGCAAAGTTGTATATCCACAGTTCGTCATGCCGCGTTGTGATGCGGTCTATACGCCCAATTCTCTGCTCCATCTTCATCGGGTTCCAGTGGAGGTCGTAGTTCACGATGACTCGTGCATCCTGGAGATTCTGTCCGACCCCAAGTACGTCGGTAGCGAACAGGATGTCAATCTCTTCATTAGGAGAAACATCGGTCTCTTGAGCCTCTGGAGCAAACCGTTCAACCACTCGCTCATCGAACCCACCGCCCCCGTGGACGTATCCGACGGTTGGATTACTCGGATCTTGACCGAGCGTAGCAACGTTGGTGTACGCTGGATTCTCGCCGGTCAGTTGCTCGAAGAGATGCGTAATTGTGGGTACGTACTGGCTGAATATGAGAACCTTCTCTTCCGAGAGCTCTCGGTCTATTAATCCACGCAGGCGTTCCGCCTTAGCGTCTTTAGTGCGCCCGTCTTCCTTGGTCTGAAGTGCATTCTGTGCTTGTCGTCTTATACGATCCAATTCTCGAAGGTCTTCGTCAATGTCTGCTACAATTTCGTCCCTTTTCGATGGGCTGACCCTATTGAGGGCTTCTGCGACATCCTCAAAATCAACATCTTTGGCGAAATCGTCCTCGAATGTATCTCGTATCTGCTCGACGGCGTCACTCCGGTTTTGCGCATCATCCAAGTCACCAGTAGCGATGTGGCGTGTGATGCGCTCTCGTTTCATAAGTCGTTCAACAGAGCTCTCGAATGCGGCAAGGCTGCTCTCAAGACGTTTGAGGAGATTGATGAGCATCAGAATGCTCGCATTCTGGTACTCAATGATTAGCTCCTCTTCTTCGTCTCCGTCAGCGTCATACCGATCAGCGCTAACGTAAGGAATGTTCAGTCCGGAGTTCTCGGAGTCATCTGGCCCGATAACTGTATCGACGATGTCGCTATAGAGTTCGTCAAGGCGAGGGTCATCGGGTGTGACGAGACGGGGCTCTCGCTTAGGAACACTAATGGCCCGGTCTCCGATGGTGATATCTTCGTAGTTGTCGAGGATATACTTGCGATCCCTCGAAATAATCACCTCCCTCATCATCGACTCGATGAGCTCTTCAAGCTTCGAAATCCGATTCTGAGTGCTTGAAGATCTGTCTTCTTCGCTGGAGATCCGGTCGTACTGTTTGAAAATCTCGCTCGGTGACAGACCCTTCAGTTCAATATCGAAGTCGTCATCGTCGGCAAACACCTTGATCAAATTGTCTACATCTCGGACGGAGTTGTGGATCGGCGTCGCAGTGAGCATCACGAACTTCTTGCCCTTTCGACCGATTGACTGGAGCTTGTCGTAGCGCTGTGTTCCAGTATTTCGAAGGTTGTGAGCTTCGTCGACGAGAATTAGATCAACTCCACGGAGCCGCTGGATTTCCTTCTCAGACAGTCGGGAGAGTTTGTTAAAGCTGATGAACGTTTTCTCGGCAGTTGTCGGGAACTCTCCTGTGTCCGCATCAAGGAGCTCCCGCATCCACATCTGCTCCAGCCGTTTGGGCGCGATGATGAGAACGTCGTCACGGGAACTCGTGTATTCCTGTACAAGAGGAGCTCCAATATATGACTTGCCGAGTCCGACGCTGTCTGCTAAAACGACGCCATTGTATTTTTCGAGCGGGCGACGAGCTGCTCTGAACGCGTCCTGCTGGAACGCCGCGAGCTGTTCTTCGTAATCGCCAGTAATGTCTTGGAGTAGGGTTCCCTCTCGGACGTCTCGGGAGAATTGCTCAACGATAAACCGTTTCGTTGCTTCGTACGGAGAGATAGTCTCCACCTCGGCGACCGATGTTTCGCCTTCTCCTATAGAGATGTCCGGCAGGTCGTCTTCGAACTGCGACTTCTCTATCGCGGCAGTCATCAGGTCCTTGTCGAATTCGCTGGCCTCCTCCCAAATCTCCCCGAACCATTCGCCGAGATACCGGATGGTGTTGTTGTCCTTCTTTTCGACGTTCAGCTCAACGTTACCTCGGAGGCCGCTAGCAGAGAGGTTTGAAGAGCCGATAATCGCCCGTCCGAGGTCCGGAGAACCCGCCGGGTGTTCGAAGAGATAGAGCTTAGGGTGGAAACGACTGTCGTCGTACACCCGTACATCCACCTTGTCCTGCTGAATGAGTTCATAAAGTCGATTGATTCCCTCTTGGGCCTCAGTGCGGTCGTACTCATCTAGGTCGTCAGCGAACCCACGTTCCAGTTCATCGATGGTACGCTGATCGGTATCGGTTCCGATGAGGATCTCAACGCGTTCGGCCCTTCGTAGATTCTCCTTCAGAAGATCGAAACCGCCGAGATAGAAGTAGCCAACGGCGATTCGGACGGTCTCGGCTTCAGGCGCAATGGCGTTCGCTCGCGCGGCGACGTCATATTCGCGGTTGTCGAGGACGTCTGAATAGCTGGACCAGTCTAGGTCACTCATCCAGGTCCACCTGATAAATTTGCTCTACAATCTCTTCAACCTCTGTCTGAATTGATTCAAGGGACTCCGATCGGTTCCCTCGCTGGGACTCAATCGCTCTATCGACCAGCGTCTCGACGCTCTCCCGTTGTTCCTCAGTCGGGATGAGGATGGGAATTAGACGGAGGTCGGCGGTCTCCATTCCGGTCGAATTGATGAAATTCTCGGTGATGTGGATGGGTACCTCTGAGTTGAGGATTCCAGTAAGATACTTTTCGGACAGCTTTTGTCGGTCAGTTGGTGCTAAAATACTTCCAGTAGCGTCTATAGCCCGATTATCCGTGTATCGTGCCCGGAGGTTCGCAAACCCACCTCTAGAAATGAAGACACCGGGTTCGAAGTAGTAGTCAATATTTTTCAGAATTCCGTTCCTGTGACTTTGAATCTCCTGAAGTGACTCTTTTGACCAGTTTATGTATTGGACTTTGGACTTGTAGTATAGATCTGACTGACGGAATCCCTTTTCAAGGGGAACCCACGTAGCTTTCTCCGAACTATCGATTCCGTTTAATTGTTCATGCGAAGTAAGGTTACTGGGATCCGCAACCCGGTCTTTGGTGATAACCCTGTCGAGGTATTTATACTCATTTTCATTCCGTTCGTTTAGTTCGAAATCGGGATTTCGATTGGCTAACTCTTCGGCCTCCTCAGTCCCTTCTAAAAATGACATGTACTTGGCATTTTTATCAGTTGTCAGCCCTTGTCCTCCGAGAGTTAGTAGCCCAATTATAGAGACATCACCTTCGTCTAATTCTGAGATATGATTTCGAGTTATTTTCCCCGCATTATTTTTCAATGTCGTCACGTCCTGTAACTCAGACTCCCACTCCTCAGCAAGGCCCTTAATCCTGGACATAAATTGATCATGGAGTCTCAGGTTCATTTCTGTCGGCTCGAAGAATGCGCTCCGAAGCGTGTCTTTGTAGATCTGGAGTCGGACACGGTACCCGCGAGATGAATCGCGGAGGTCGAGCGGTTTGACTCTCTCAGTGTCTGACTCGAAGGCGTCTAATTCCCGAACAAACGACCGATACTCCTGAATCTCTGTTTCTGAGGCGTCGATATAATTGAATTTATGTGATAATTCTGGGTCCCGTTTTTGCAATGCGAAAATCGCAGGTTCGACCGTTGCATCGAATGTGTCAGGATTCGCTCTTAGTAAATCGAGTAATTGGTTCCGCTGGAGCAATTGCCGCGTCGTCTGCTTGGACCCGATGGTGTAAAACGTATTACTGGTGATGTATGACAGTACTCCACCTTCCCGTGTCAGTTCCCACCCCCGGATATTGAACTTCTGATACAGGTCATGCCGCATCCGTGGAATGGTCTTGTAGAAGTCATACTTCTCGTCGTAGAAGCGTGCCAGCTCTCCAATATAGTCCTGCTGAGATTGCCCCTCGTACGGTGGATTGCCGATTACGATATCGAACCCACCGTCAAGAATGACCTCTGGAATGTTTAACGTCCACGCAAAGGTTTCGTCCGTCTCTTCGGCAACATCGGCCATCCAGCTACTCTGCTCGACAGCTAATTGGGTATTCAACTCGTCTGTGAGTTCTTCGAGGCGCTCGGCAAGTCGATCCTTTTCACCACCGTGTGCGGTCTGGTATTGGGTCCTAACCTCGTGAATCTCTTCGAGTGTGCCGTCGAGACCCCCCGTTAGGGTGGCTTGCTGGGCGTCGACGTTTGTTGGGTCATGCTCTCCGACAAGGCTGTTTCCGACAAAGAACTTGAATCCGAGATTGGGCAGTGCGAACTCTTCGTTAGAATCAAGGAACTCGTCGTGGTCCACGTCGAGATCCTGCATTAGGTGGAGCCAGACACGGAACTTACACAGTTCGATACCGCCAGCGTCGATGTCGACACCGTAGAGCGTGTCCGCGATGAATTCTTCTTTCAACTGGAATCGGCTTCGGTCGTCGTCAGTACTATCATCAAGTGCTTCCGAGACCGCGACGAGCTCCTCCAACATGGCGATGATGAACGCGCCACTGCCCACTGCCGGATCCAGTACGGTCGCAGACCGAAGAGCGTTGTCGACGTCCTCGATCAGGTCCTCGCTGAGCGAGTCGGGGGCGGTGTGGTCACTAACCAGTGACACAGCCTCTTCGTGGGAGATGCCGGTTTGTCCCAGCAGGTGCTGTTTGAGCGCGTTCTTCGTCATGTAGGCGGTGATAGGCTTCGGGGTGTAGAACGCGCCCACCTCTGAACGCTCGTCCTCCTGCATGAACATCTCGAAGATACGCCCGATGAATTCCGGGTCGACGACGAGTTCCTGTTCGCTGGGGTTCGACTCACGAAGCGAGATCTTGTACCGGCGAAGGAACCCCTTCGGATCGCCTGATTCGTCCTCTTCAGGACTCAGAAGCTCATCGAAAAACTCCTCGCTGATACGAACATTCGTTTCTATACCGCGTCGCTCGAATAGCCCACCATTCAAGAACGGAATCTGCCCCAAGAATCCGTAATCAGTCGCCGCTGTATCCGAGAGTGCTTCGAAAAATAGTGGTTCGAAAAAATCGTCGTAGACATGCATAGTCTCGTCTTCCTTTGCGGCCTCGTACTTGTTCTCGATATAATCAGTGTCATCGTTAAGCCATTTTTTCTCCTCAATGAACAAAAGGAAAAGAACCCGGTTAACAACCGTTCGTGTGTACGCATTGAGATTTTCTTCTGGCGCTTCTAACCCATGGATAGCGTCCTGTAGTGTTTCTCGAAAGAGCTGGCCGAACTCCTCATAGAAACTTCGAGCGATTTCCCGGATTGAGAAGACATCCTCGATACGCCGTTCAAGACTTGTTCTGCCTTGTCCGGATCCTACAGCAATATCCTCAACAAAGTCGATATAGGCTGGCTCGACATCAAACCCTTCGATAGTAAAGTATTTGAGATCGAATGTGACCTCTACGTCTTCCGAAGAGAACTGTTCTTCAATATAGAGGAACGTGAGCTCGTCGTGTAATGGACTTGTTAGCGGCCCTTCGTCGGAGTTCCGATATGCGATAACGGTAAAGAGTTCGTCAATAGGGCTACCATGGCGTTTCAGCTGTCGTTTCAGTTCGCTAAACGAAGGACTGTCTCCAGATGCTCCTAACTCGATGTATCGAATGATGCCTTTGCTATCCGCATCAATGAGGTGTGCTTCATACCAGTCGTTTCGACCCTGGTTCCGATTAATGCCGCTCGGTACTTCCACAAAGGAGCTATAGTTCAACCCGTCTGAGTCAAGCAGGTAATTGATTAGATCGCTACCGGTTTCAATAGAAGCGAGACTTTCAATAGGATTGTGAACAGACATCTTTGCTTGATCGTTCTTCGACCCATCCTCATTTATAGCCTTGGCAAATCCCATTGGTTCCCCGATCCAATCCTTTGGCATCCAGAAGGTACTCCTTTCTGACCCCCGGTCCAGAACCCCCGAACTTCATCAATTGGGTAGGGCCACCAGAAAATGATTCGTGCACTAAGAGTATCACGGTCCTCAGTTAGTCGCCCGATAGCCCGCGAACACTGAGTACCGTTCCCAGCTCCCAACGCAAATGTATATAGCCCTGTCGTGTCGATGGAGGCCAAATGGGTAGCGATCCGTCCGAGCAAGGAACGCTCTCTTCATTCGAGGCCGCCGACGGCGAGGACCATGAAACCGTCAGGGCGGAAGCGGGCGTCACGACGGATTCCACGGGTGACAGCGAACCCGCCGAGGAAGGCTACATTAGCCCGACGGCGATCGCCAATACGGTCAAGCTGGGGATGTGCGAGCGTGCGTTCGCCTACGAATTCAACGACTACCGAGAGGAGTGGCGACGTGACCGTGACTTCGCTGAGGCGTTCGATCCACTGAGTCCGTTGCTTTCGCACGACGGTGACAAGTTTGAGGATGAGGTAACTGCCGAACTTGAGCGGCTGACGGACGAACACATGGATCGTGCCGGGGGCGAGGACTCGGCTCGCCTGGCCGAGACACGCCAGTGGGTGCTCAAAACGCTCCCTGAGATGGCGCAGCGGCCCGCATGGGACGACGACGGCTCGATCACCTCCATCGAGCAACTGCGCCTCGCCGGGCGCATCGGCACGTGGAACATCGCGGGGGATGCGGACGTACTGTTGTGTTTCCCCACTGATGACGGTCTTCGCATCCACATCGTCGATATCAAGGCGGCATTCGAAGAAAAAACCCACCAGCAATTGCAGGTGGCCCAGTATGCACTCCTGTTGAAGCAGATGCTCGCAGCGGCGCACGCCGACCATCCCGACACCGCCCTTGACCTGGAAAGTATCACCGTGACGGGCGGCGTGCTCCACCACGAGTCGGAGATCGATGGCCGCAGCCCGGACGCCTACCCGTCGTTTGCTCTCTCCCCGCGCGAGGGAGACATTCGCCGTCTCACTGCCGAGGATGGCGCATTGAACCGCCTTTCAGATACCGCAGATGAGAATACACGCCGCGAATTCCGGTCTCGATGCCAGGGATGTAAGAATCAGGAAGCATGCCGTACCGAAGCGGTTGAGAACGAAAGTACGGCTCTGCTCGGCATCAGCACGGGCGCACAGCGCGCCTTCGCCGAACAGGGCATCACGACGGTTGAGCAGGTAGCCGCTCTCGCGGATGTACCTGAGGACCGCACGCCGCACGAGTATCAGTTGCTCTCGTTCGCCCGCGAGTCCGAGGACACGCTTCGTGCGCTTATCAAGGATCAGGCCATCGGTTCCGATCTTTCGGAGGTCATCCAGCGCGCCCAGACCATCGCGGGTGATCTCGCCGCGAACTCCGATGCGTTCCACCTTGATGACAGCCGCGGGATGTCGTGGCTCGTCGGCACTGGTTCCGGGAGTCTTCCGGAGGACGCTTCGTTTTCGGGGTATACACCCGAGATCGAGCCGGATTCACTCATTC
Organism: Halococcus sp. PRR34; assembly: GCF_028617175.1. Classification (NCBI taxonomy): domain Archaea; kingdom Methanobacteriati; phylum Methanobacteriota; class Halobacteria; order Halobacteriales; family Halococcaceae; genus Halococcus; species Halococcus sp. PRR34. Next base: position 54,977 of record NZ_JAQJDA010000011.1, read on the forward strand.
GCGTCTATCTCCATACACATATCGACCACCGTCGCGATCGGATGACGGTAGCGAGTGCGTTCATCACCTCGACGCAATACGGTGAGGTGGGTAACGACCCAATTCGCATCTCGCATATGGTACCTCGCATCGGCGATGCACACGGCGAAGCCGACCGACTCGAAGGGGAGATGTTGGTAGAGTTCTTCGAAGACATCTTCGACGGGATTCGTGAGGTGGCCGCCGAAACCGGACATCCCGACCGGGCAGCGATGCACTTCTACACTTACTCCACCTACGGCATCAACTCACTCGCCGAGGCGCTCGCGCGCCATGACGCCTCCCCCCTACCCGCGGTGCGCGACCTGCTCGGGCTTCGGAGTGCGTTGGGTGAACGTCATAATGACGATGAGGACATTCCGACAGACCGCCGTTTCGAACAGGGGAGTCAAGCCGTCACCACCGAACAGTCGATGATTTCGGCCATCGAACCGGAGATCGACAACCGGTTCGCAGCTCGTACGTCGAACACTGGGCTGCTGGCGGTCATCGATCAAGTCGGGAACTTCGCCAATGACGGTTCGGATTTCTTCTGGGGGACCGACGGTCACTACACCCGATCCGACGGCACCGACGTCAACCTACGGGACGCATTCCGGGAGCGATTCACCGGCTATTCGGGAAAATTCCAGCGAGAGGCGAACGATTCGCTTGTCAAACTCCCACCGGAGACACCGTCCGATGAGGTCGACGAATGGCGACCAACGCGTGCCCGTCACCGTATTCAGATCCCCACAGCGTACGTGTGGGCGGCACTCGATCAAATCAACGAGAGTTGGTTCGATGAGATTGAGGATGGTCGAGCGCGACAGTTGCTTCGCTCGTACATGTATCACAGCGGCGAAGACGGCCTCCGGATCTCTGAGGAAGATATCCTCGCACTCGGGGAAACGCTTGCTCACGCCCTCGCACATGTCGAGCGCGGCATTGAGAGACGCAACATCACAATCGAAAAACGAGATCTGCCGCTCGATATGCTCGAATCCTTTTCGTTGGATGGCGGTCATAACGGTTCACGCATCGCCGAGGCGGGCCGCGAGGTGTTGCGACTCGAATACGAGGCGGGGGTCGAGGAAGCGCGCGATGGCTACACCCGTCCAGTCCGCGAACGGGTGCGAAGCGGTGAGTCCACCTACTTCCTTGTGACCGATGTTGAGGATCGAAGCGGCTTCCTCCGAGTCGAAGGAGACCTGCTGTACGACCGCGATCCGGGGATAGGCGATTCGGGGGCCGAACGCGTGGCGAGCGAGTGCAAGATCAAGTCCAGTGACCGAATGGTAGCGAACCAGATTCGGTGGGGGACGGATGACGTTACTCACTCCGCCGTCTCGCGCCCCGATGAAGTCGAGCGAGGGACGGCAGTGACCGTCACGGCTATCGACACAACCGATCCACCCGGGACACGGACGATCGAACTGGAGGCGCAGACGTACACGCCAAGCGGCCGGTTCACGACACGTCACCTTGGCGCGACGGCCGACGCCAGCGAGGCCAATGATGAGTACAAGCAGTTCTTCCAGGAGGGTGCTTGCTTCATCATTGACCCGCTCGCCGATGACTACCCTGCAAGCAAGCGCGACGAAGCTCTCGCCACCGGTGATACGAACCCAGTATGTTCGCTGCTCGATGACTACCGGGAAGGACGACCGGTGTCAGCACCTCGCGTTGCCACCGATGCGGCAAATGAGAGCGTCGAACGCTTCTGCGACAGACTCGATGCACTCGGTGCCAACCCCGAGAACAAGGACGTGTTCCCGCTCAACGACGAGCAACGCTCGTTCGTCACGGAGACGGACAGTCGGGTGAGTCTCTTACAGGGACCGCCTGGCACCGGCAAAACGAGCGGCGCACTCGCACCCGGCCTCCTCGCTCGCACCACCGCATGCGATGCGGACGAGGCTCGCGAGACCGACGGCAACACCCCCACGCCGACTCGTATCGCTGTCTCGGCGGCCTCGAATACTGCCGTCGATGAGCTGGCCGCCGATGTGGCTTCGCTCGCCAATACGGTCGCCTCGAACGCCGAAGAGGGTGCTATCGGAGCGAGATTCGAACCCGAGAATCTACGTCTCGTCCGATTAACTGGTGGGAATCACGAGCGACCGCACGACCGCGTGGATTATGTCGACCTCAAAGCCGCCAACAGTGCCGACGATGACGGCTTCGGCGACCTCGTCACGCGTCTTACGGTGGATGCAATAACCGAGACGCGTGAGGCGGGCCTCGCCGAATTCACCGACGGCGTACCGACCAACCTCATCATCTTCGGGACACCCTACCGTCTGTGGACGCTGTTCGATAAACTTCCACCGGCGGTAGCGGCACCGCACCGCGTTGAGACGCAATATGCAGGCGAAGCGGAGGACACGGCGGAGTCGCGTCTCCGGGCCGGAGAACGCTACTTCGATTTCTTCGGCGCTGACGAAGCATCGATGTTGCGGGTGCCCGGTCTCGCCGCGGCAGGAGCATTCGTCCGGGATGACGGCCAGCTCCTCATCTCAGGCGACCATCGCCAGATGCCACCGGTCTACAAACATGAGTGGGACGAGGAATTACGCCGCTCGATTCGTGAGGTGCTACCCTATCTCTCCTCACTCGATTACTTTCGGTTGTTGCGCGGTGAGGACGTTCCGGTGAGCGACGACGCGATGACGGACTACGCCGGTCGGCGTGACACCGATATACCGATGACCCGGCTCCAGCGCACCTACCGGTGCCATCGATGTCTCGCGGGCTTCCTCTCAAAGCACGTCTACGAACGCCTCGATGGGATCCACTACACCTCCGAGGAAACGCACCGTCTCACCCCACCGGTCGGCGACGCGCTGACCGACGGTCAACGAGCCACACTCAACCCGGATGTTCCCGTTTCGGTCGTGGTGTATGATGACCGCCTCGGACGCGAGTCCAACCCGACTGAAGTGGCACTCGTCAAGGCGATCGAGTCGGCCATCGACCGCGATCAATCGGTTGGTGTCGTCACTCCGCATAATGCACAGAAAGCGTGGCTTCGACGCGTACTGAACGCTGACGACGATGAGTCCGCCACAAAGGCGAACTCGAATACACTCATCGAGACGGTTGAGCGATTTCAGGGCGGTGAGCGAGATGCCATCATCATCTCTGCGACGGCCTCCGACCCCGCCTTCCTGCGGGAAGAAGAGGACTTCATCCTCAGCCTGAATCGCCTCAACGTTGCCATGTCGCGGGCGAAGAAGAAGCTCGTTGTGGTGGTCTCGCAATCGGTTTTCAACCTGCTGCCCACCGATATCGATACCTACAACGAATCGTTGCTGTGGAAGGCACTCTATGTTGAGGCGAACGTACAGAGCGGCGAAGCCGCCGATTGGACCGGCCCACTCTCAAACTTCGTGGCTGACGTTGATGCGGGTCCCGCCCGTGGCGATGTGCCGGTGGCGGTTCACTCCATCCCGGCAGATCACTTCGACTGATAGCAACTACCCAATTCGCGATTAGTGGGTCTGGAACGACTAGTATCTCCAAGTAATAAGATCGGTCGGAAGTACTTGCTCCCGATCTGGAATCCGAACGGGTGATGCCGCCATCTACCACCGCTCACGTTTGTGCCAAGCTGCTTCCGGTCATCATGGCTCTGTCCGCCGCTTATCTTTAATGGGGCCGGATGATATATTCGGTAATGGCGATCGTACTCCACACCGCCGACACGCATCTCGGCTACTCGCAGTATCACTCGGAGGTGCGTGAGGCGGATTTCGCGGCGGCATTCGAGACTGTCATCGACGAGGCGATAGATAACGACGTCGACGCCGTCGTTCACTCGGGCGACCTTTTCCATCACTCACGACCCGACGTGACCACGCTCGCGGATACGCTCAGACAGTTGCAGCGGCTCGATGATGCCGAAATTCCTTTCCTTGGAGTGGTCGGGAACCACGAAGGCACCACGGGCGATCAGTGGGTGGATATCTTCGACCAGCTTCGACTCGGTATCCGACTCGGCCGGGAACCGACGGTAATCGACGACACCGCCTTCTACGGCCTCGATCATGTCTCGCCCGCCCGCCGGTCGAGCCTTGAATATGATTTCGAGCCGCACGACGCCGAGTATGCGATCCTCGTCGGCCATGGCCTCTTCTCACCCGTTGCCGACGGCGGTCGATGGCCGCTTCAGGAAGTGATTGAGGCGTCGTCAGTCAGGTTCGACGGCTTCCTGCTCGGCGACGACCACATGCCGCACGTACAGGTCGTCAGGGACGCGACTGTCACATATCCCGGATCAACCGACCGGACGCAGAGCGACCAGCGTGCGCCTCGCGGCTTCAACATGGTCATGACCGGTGTCAATACCGAGGCCGAAGCGGTGCCGACACCGGACGGTGGGGCGGAAACGCCGGTCGGCCTCGCTCCCACCGGCCCCGAAGTGGCCGAACGAGACGCCGATGTCCCGTGGCCCGTATCGATCACGGAGGCACGCGAAGAAGGGATTCGACGCGCCATCGAGGGACCACACGGCGAACCGCCGGTCCTCGTCGAGCGGCGTGAGATGCGTACCCGCCCATTCCGCTATCTCTCGGTCACGCTAGAAGAGGATGAGGGCGCGGCTCGCGTTCGAGACGAGATCGACGACGCCGATCTGACCGGTGCCGTGACCATCATCCATATCAGCGGCACCGGTGATCCGGTGTTGGCCGCCAACATCGAGGAATACGTTCGCGATGTCGGTGCCATGACCGCTCGCGTCAACGATACGCGCGTGTTCGGCTCGGAAGAAGACACAGACGATGTTTCGTTCGCCGACCCCGAGGCGGCGGTTGAGAGTCGGCTCCGCGAGATGCGCCTGAGCGGTGCTGGACACGACATCGAACGGCGTATCCGAGAACAGGATACCCCGACGACGTCGATGGCCGATGCCGTGGAGGGCGACGTCGACGACCGGATCAAAGATGATCCCGACCAGTTCATTCGGCAGGAACCCGAGGTGGAATCGGAATCCGAAGACGAAGCGGAGACCGGCACTAACGCCGGTATCGACACCGGTGCAGACGACGTGGCCGCAGACGACGGCGAGGGCAGTGTGAGTGAGGCATCAGAATTGGAGGCCGGAACAGAGGACGAGATTGACGACACCGACATGGAGAGCGACGGTGACGCCGCTGAGGCCGATGCCGATCCCGCACCGAATGACGACGCCGAGTCGCCGCCGGCCGACGCATCATTTGAGACAGGGAAAGATGACGCCGAAACCGGGAAATCGCCCGAAACTGAGACCGTTGCCGACACCGAGGATGACGCCGTATCCGAGGGTGAACCTAATCCCGAGGGCGACTACGACGACGCCACCGAGGGTGAGGAGACGGACGAACAGACAGAGGCGGAAGCTGATGGCGAAGACGAGGACGCGCAGCAGGTCACGCTTGATGACCGCTGGGGTGATTGATGGCTTATGGTGGGGTAAGCTCGCCGCGAGAACGCCTCGATATATTGCCACCTAAAGGGATACTACCGTCACAGAGAGATGATTTCCAACGGGCGGTGGCATGCGCCAATTTGTCTTCCGGAATCCCGGGTTTCAGGGTCACTACCGGCTCGAACGAAACGTCGCTGATAATCACCTACCGACACCAGTTCTTAAGGCCCTCTCACGGGTATCGTGGAGTACCCGATCATGCAATTCTCCGAGATAGCGATCACGAATTTCCGGTGTTTCAGCGACACCGAGGTTCGCTTCGAGGACGGCGTGGTGGCGATCCACGGTTCGAACGGAGCCGGAAAGTCATCCCTGCTCGAAGCCGTCTTCTTTGCACTCTACGGGTCGAACGCACTGCCGACGGGCGTCACGCTCGGAGACGTGATCACGACCGGCGAGGACGAGGCCGAAGTTGTCCTCGACTTCCATCATAACGATAGCCGCTACAAGCTGACCCGAGAGATACGGCGGCGCAGTAGCGGTGCAAGCAACACCAAGAGTGTGCTGCGAGCCGACGGCCCGGTCGTCGCCGACGGCTCTCGTGAGGTGAACGGCTACATCAGCGATCTCCTCCACATGGATGCCGACGCCTTCGTCAACTGCGCCTACATCCGACAGGGCGGCGTCACGAAGCTGATCAACGCCACGCCCTCCGAACGGCAGGCTATGATTGATGAACTCCTCCAGCTCGGCACGCTCGAAGAATACCGCGAACGCGCGAGTAAAGCCCGTATCGGCACCGGGCGCGTTCGTGACTCACAGGACGGTGCCGTGGATAGTCTCGATGACCAGATCGAGTCGAAAGAAGACCAGAACCTCAAAGCGCGCCGAGACGTGGTTACCACGGAACTCGGTCGTATCACCGACGGCATCGACGACGTTGCTGAGCGACGCGAGTCGACGGTCAAGGCACGCGATGAGGCTCAAGAGGTGGTTGATGCACACGAAGAGCGGCTCAACCGCATCAACGACATCAAGAACGAGGCGGAATCACACGTCGGCGAGATGCAGGCCGCCGCTGACAGTCGGGGCGATCATCTCGATACCGTCCGTGAACAGGGGGCACAGGCCGGCACCCTTCGTGACCGCCTACGACGCGCGACGCAGGCGGATGAATCCACGCTCCCGACTGACGGCCTCGCCTCATTCGACCTTCTCGGTGACGATGCCGACGCCGAAGAGGCTGCAGGCGTCCACTTCGATCGCGACGCCGTTCAGGAACGTATCGAGAGTGCGGAGGCAAGCGAAGACGAAGCAGCGGATGCCGTGAGCGCCGCCAACGACCGGCAACGAGCCGCAGGGGAGGCAGCCACCGCTCATGAGGGCAACGCCATTAACGCCGCCGAGAATGCCGCCTCGAAGCGCGAGCGTATCGATGAGTACCGTGACCGCATTGATGACCACGGGGCCACAATTGGCACGCTTGACGACGAGATAGCGGCCAAGGAAAACACGATTTCCGAGCTAGAGGCCCAACTCCGTGAGTACGGCTACGAACCCGATGATGCCGACGCGGTGCGTGAGACGGCCACCAACCGGACACTCACGCTCAACGACCGCATGCAGACCGTGCAGACAGACATCGGGGCCGCACAGGGCCAGATCCGGCAGGCAGAATCCCTCCAAGAGGAAGATCGGTGTCCCGAGTGTGGCCAGCCGGTGGACGAATCACCCCACGTGACAACTCTCGATGACGAGCGTCTGGCGGTCGAGCGCCTACAGGCGAAAAATCAGCGACTAGAGGACGAGCGCGACGAGACGAAGGAGGTGGCCGAGACAGCGAGAGAGCTTGCCTCCGAACGAGACGCGCTTGCCGATCTCAAAGACGACCGAGAGACTGCCCGAGACGACCGGGATGCGGCACGCGAGAAGATCGACGACCTTGAAGACGAAATCGAGTCGCTTCACGAGCGGTCCATCTCCGAGTACCGCATCTCACAAGAGAAACAAGAGGAAGCCGCCGAAGCCGATGCCGATGCCGAAGCTCGGGAGAAAGAGCGCCAGCAGACACGGACACGTGCGAGTAACCTCCGCACGTTGGATACTACACTCTCAACGCTTGCATCCAACATTTCGGGGATCGAGGATGCTACCCGCCGCCGGGCGGACCTCACCGATGAAATAGCCGACCACCGTGAGGAGATCCATGCGCTCGCCCGCGAACGTGCTGAGCTGGAGTCCGAAGCCGGAGATGAAGCCGTCGAACAGGCACGCACCGCTGTGGAGCGCCATCAGGGCCGCATCAACCGCTTCGACCGGTGGGACGACGACCTCACGGAGATGCGCGATAAGCGTCAGCAGACGCTCGGCGAGATCAACGGCTCGATTGCCGAGCTCAAAGACCTACGGGAGCGGCAGGATGAGGCCGTCGAGCGGGCCGATCGTCTTGACGACTTCTACGCTGAGATGGAGGCACTCGAAGCCATGTACGAAGAGGTGCGAAGCGACCTCCGCCAGCAGAACATCGACCATCTTCAGCGCATCCTCAATGACATCTTCGACGAACTCTACCGGAACGATGCCTACGCGGGCATCGAACTGGACCGCAATTACGAGTTTACCGTCCACGAGAAGAACGGCGAAACGCTTGACCCCTCCCAGCTCTCCGGCGGCGAGAAGGTACTGTTTAACCTCGCGCTTCGGTGTGCCATCTACAAGCTACTCGCTCGCGGCGTCCGTGGCGAGGGGTCGATGCCGCCGCTCATCCTCGACGAACCGACCGCTCACCTCGATACGGGCCACGTGAGTCGGCTGTCGCGGGTGGTCGATATCATGCGAGATCTCGGCGTTTCACAGACCATCATCGTGAGCCACGACGACGAGATCGTCGACGGAGCCGACGGCGAAATCCACCTCACACAGGACGCCACGACCAACCGGTCCTCGGTATCGACACCCGACGCCGGTCCGGATCTCGGTGCGCCACCGGCCCCGTAGCGTTTCGGTTAACGTGTGTCGTGTGTCGTGCGTCATGTGTTGGGTTTGATAGGATCGGTGATGCATCTTTACCCCATAGTGGATGAACGAGGGGGAGGTCATTCGCAGGAGTAGACGGGCGACTACCCTTCCGAGACACCGAAGATACGTATCTCCTGCGTGTGTACTGACGGTATGCCTCCCTCGTGCGCGGAGCACCGTTTCCTCGCGACTGCCCGTGTCGCTCGACTTGCGACTGCCGACGAGAACGGGCGACCCCACGTCGTGCCGATCTGTTTTGCGCTCGTTGAGGGTCGTCTCGTCACGCCGCTTGACGACAAACCAAAAGACGTCGATCCGCGCTCGCTCCGGCGAGTACGCGATATCGAGGCAAATCCGTACGTTGCGGTGATCGTCGACCGCTATACCGACGACTGGACCGAGCTCGGATGGGTGCAGATGCGAGGGACGGCTCGTCTCGTCGCTCCCTCCGACATTGACCACGGACCGGCGGTCGACGCTCTCAGAACCAAATATTCTCAGTATGCCGACCACGCACTGGATCATCGACCAGCGATCGTCATCGACCCGGGCCATACCGTCTCGTGGGGCTCGCTGACGGCAGATCAAGCAAACCACTTCAATTCGCCCAACAGTTGAAGTATGCAACTCACGCTCTATGGAGTGAGCAGTGATGGATGATCGATTCGAGATCATGACGTGGAACGTACAGGGAGAGATCGGCATCTCTACCAACCGGATGCAGGGCCAGTTGGCGTTCTTGGAGGAACACGCTTCAGAGACGGATATCATCATGTTTCAATCGGTGAACTACGAGCCACAGAGTGGCGATGAGTGGGGTGGGCAATTGGGCTCGCTGATAGACTACTTCGAGCAGAACGAACAGGACTACTATCACGTACACACCGCAGATTGGGCCCACGAACTCTCTGAGTCGGAGGTTCAACCACAGCAGACTATCAACGCGCCGCACAATCGCTGCAACCTCACGGTCAGTCAGTGGCCGATCGAACGAACACCGCTCTCGCTCCGTAGTGAGGGGAATTGGTACCCTCGAAAACTCACCTACTACACGACTCATTTTCCCGAAAACCTGCTGGTCTCTGAAATCGATCTGAGCGAAGCCGACTCACTCAGCGGCGATTCTCTGGACATCTGGAACGTGGGGGTCATCAACGGAGCCAACTGGCACGAAGAGAAGATCAAGATGCTTGAAACGATCTACGGCCGTCTCTACCTTCAGAACAAGCGAACCGATCAGGAAGTGGTGCTGGGTGGCGATTTCAACGCTCCCAAGCAAGAGGATCGTGATTCAGTCACACCTCATGGAAGCGGGACTCCAGAGTACACTCACTATCCGTTCTACGGCGAACCATACTATTTCGGCGAGTCAATAGAAGAGACAGATGAATTCACGTTCACGGATCGTTGGCAGAGAGCTGAATCCAACGTGTTCGACCCGGAGATCGGTCGGTGGGATATGCGAGATGCCTACTGGATCGCTGAGAACAGTCAAAAGAGAGCGAGTAGCGAAGACCACACCCACGATATACCCGGCGGGGCACGCAAACGGTTGGACCACGTATTGGTGTCGGACCACTTCGACGTAGATCGGTGTGAGGTCTGGAATGGACAAGAAACGGCTCTGTTGAATCGCTGTAAGGCGGTGGATTTCACTGTTTCACGGAGCGTTTGATGTTGTAGACGATACACATCAGAACGATCTCCCGGAACTCGCGGTACCAGTCACGCGCTCGCACGGCGTAGCCGAGCGAGCGCTTCACGGCCGAATTCACGGTCTCGGTCATCGACCGCTGTGCGTAGAGTTCTCCGTCGATTCGGGCGTTGTGAGCGTGGTCGTACGGTGCGCGAATGCAGTGCTTGATGAGCGGACGAATCTCGAGCTCACGCAGCCGTTCTCGAAGAGCGTTCTTGTCGTAACCCTTGTCGGCAGCGAGCGTCCGCAGATCGCCCGCGTTTCGGCGGGCGATCTGCTCGCAGAGGTCGGCGTCGCTTCCTTCGAGCGTGGTCGAGCAATGCACATCAAGGATGGCCTGAGATTCTGTATCCACGAGCTTCGTCACCTTGAGCGTCTGTACGTGGTAGTTGGTGCGGTGGCAGTAGTGGCGGCTGGCGCGGTCTCGTTCGTAGAACGTGGCGTCAAGGGCGGCGTGTTCGGAGGGATCGTGATGCTGCGCCGACCGGCGCAGCAGCACTCGACAGAGGCTCATCTCGATCCGATCGAGTGCCTTACACAATGTCGATGGGGCAGGGAGATCGGCCGCGTCGAGGCCGATCTCCCCGGATATTTGTGGCATCTCCTTCAGCAGATCGATGGTCATGCGGTAGGACGTGTTGAGGTAAATCCGGAGACAGTGGAGGGAAACGAGTGCGTAGTCGGCGAATCCGCCGCCACCGTTCGGGGCGGCGGATTCGTCTCCATCGCCAGTAACCCTTTGAGCAACCAGTACAACTTCCTCGGTGAAGCGGGAGATTTGGGTCATAGGCAACTGAAATCTCCCGCTTCAACGCCTTCGATTTAGCGATCCATCCTGCCGCCGTCTAGTGATTCAACACAGCCCAAGAAACAGCAATCAATAGTTTCGACGTGAGCGATCACGCGCCTGTCGTTGCTGAACTGATCTACGCAGAGTGATGATTGCTCATCGTGTCATCACGCTGTTGTTCAGAAGGTCGTCCACTCAGCTACCTCCTCCCCCTGCGTCAGCCGACAGCTGTAATACCGCACCGAATCCAGTATCCGGGTGAAGCGTGAACAGCTCACCGCCTGATCGAACTCTCAACGATCTCGGTGACGCCGTCGCCGACGAGTTCGAGGCCTACCGCCACTCCGATGGCTTCAATGAACTCTCGATCGTCATCGACAACAGCGACCACGAACACTCGACCCTGATCGTCCATATCGATCGAGAGCAAGCAGACGACCTCGCTGACCGCGTCGAAGCGTTCCTCCGCGATCACGGCGCACGTACCCAGCGCGAGCGCCACGCCGACACCGACATCCGCGTTCTCGCTACCCTCGAATAGCCTCCCACAGGCCATCCAACCCCGCTCGGGAGTATCCAGCCCGGCCTTTTCTCGTAGCAGTATCGTGGTTACTGCGTTCTTCGGCCCGGATGGGCATCCAACGCACTCGCCAGGTCTTCGAGTTCTTCGCGGTTGTCCAGCCCATTCAGCCATCGCTCCGGCAGGTCGTCACTACCGAATCGGGCTCCAGCAACGGCTCCGGTGATGGCTCCGATAGTGTCGGTGTCACCGCCACGATTGACCGCTGAGACGATCGCTTCTTCAGCGGACGAGGCAGTCAGGGCGTCGTAGAGTGCCGTCTGCAGCGTATCGACCACGTATCCCGACGAGGAGAGATCATCGTCTGTCACCTCATCGGGGACGGCCTGCAGGGCCTCTCGCAGTTCTGTGGGTACATCGCCCTCAAGCATCGGTGAGGGAGTCTCAGGGACGACGCCCATCGATGACTGCATATTCGTCGGCAGATCATCAGCAAGGAGTTGGAGCGCGGCTTCCAGCGGGGATTCTACATCGTTCAGGATCGCGGCAATCGTGAGGTTGAGCACGGCACACCCAACCGTACACCGAGGATCGGCGTGGGTGATCCGTGAGGAGACCCTACTGACGCGCGTGAGCGCGGCTGGATACTCATCGTAGGCGATCGCCAGTGGCGCACACCGCATGACGCTGCCGTTGCCCGCGTTGCTCCCCTCTGGGCTCTCCTCCCAGACGCGCTGGCCGGCGTCGTCCCACGGGTCACCTTGCTGGATTCGCTGGAGTGACCGTCGAGTCATGCCGCCGATGTCGAAGGGGCCACCTTCGTACCATGCGACGAACCGGCTCCCGATATCGGCAGCGTCGAACTGCCCGCGGTCAGCGAGACTTCGAGCGATACACAGTGCCATCTCGGTGTCGTCGGTGATCGTGCCGGCAGGCTGGTTCCACGTCCCGTGTCCGATCATCTCGGTCACTCGACCGTGATCGGCTTCGATTCGATCGGCAGTGCTGAATTCGACTGGTCGACCGAGAGCGTCCCCGCAGGCCAGTCCCAGGAGAACGCCCGTTGCAGCAGGTGTGGTCATAGATGGGTTTCACGCAATTGCATGAGTATCCTCTTTCGTAAACGTGCCATCCAGACAGGCTGGACACGGCGATCCAACGAGTTCGAGGATGAACTGGACGGCATACGACCCGCAGGCCGGACACTGGAGGGCGTCACGATTGGGATCACAGTCGAACTGCTCGGCGCAGTCGATACATACCGAGTGATACGTGAATCCTGTCCGCTAATCAAAGCGATCGAACGGGACGGCTCAATCTAGCAGTGCCTCCCGGTCTGATTGTTCTATCAGCAGATATAGAGCAGCATCCAAAGCGGGAGACGGACCACTCGATCATCTCCAGCGTAGGGTTGTTGTATGTCCTCACCGGCCACAACCCCCTGAGCCGCCTCCGTGTCTTCGAGACAGTCGAAGACTGCCTCTGTCGCTGCCTCCTCTCCACGGCGCGTGGTTAACGCAACTGGGAATGGTGACCCATTCACGTTGAGGACATACTCCACAGATTCGTTCGCTTCGTCCCAATACCGGACTGGTATCCCAACATCAGTGTCGTCGTTGAGATAGAACGCAAGCCGGCGGAGATGATCGTAGACAACCGAATGGATGAGGTTCCGTCGATGCTCATTAGTCACTGGTCGTGCATCAGTATCCGATAATAGATTCAACGCACTCACATACCGCGGATCACGAAGGTACATTCGAAGCGTCCGATGTCGTTCATACCCCCATTTGTAGGAAGGCGAGAGAATAAGAAACTCCTGTAGAATGTCGAGATACTTTCGGACTGTCCGTCGGTCAGTTTCCAATTGATCTACCAGTTGGCTGAATTGATACTCCCGAACCGGTTCCTGAGCAACTAAGACGCAAAGCGTAAAGAGATCACTCGGATCCTCAATCGAATAGAACTGCTGAACGTCTTTGTATAATGCAAGCTGAAGTCGCTGTTTGATGGTTGAGAGACCATGACCGGTTTTATCACGGAGACCACTATTGAAGAGGTAATCATCAACGACAGATGGCAAATTCTCATACTCGGTACTGAGCTGATCTTGGAGAGTGAGACACTCGTCAACCAACGTTGCGAAATCAACACTACGCTGGTCGGCAAGACCCTTGCGAATAGGGTATATATGGTCCTTCTTAGCCAATCCTGGAACATCAGAATCAATCCGCGCAAAGTCGTAGAATTTCGGTGGGAGAAGGATCGACCGAGTCTCAAATAGAGATCTCTCAAACTTTTCAAGTGCCGGTACATCCGTCGGAAGTGTAACTGCGACGTGAATTGACTCCGACTGATCAAGCAACGTTTTCACTTGCTCGGGCCAGTCGGTTATTTGATATATGTCGTCAAACAAGAAGTATATGCGCTCATCATCTGACGGGCTGCGGTGAACATACGACGTATACCACTCATAGACATCCAAAACAAACTGGTCGCTCTCGAGTGCGTACAGTGGGTTCTCAACTGGTACGTATACAATTTGATCTGGATCAATATCGTCACGAACGATAAAGTCATGGACTATCTGATATAATGTTGAGCTTTTTCCACTTCCATCTGCACCTACAAGCGCGTAGAAACGTCGATTACGCACAGCATCAATATGATTCTCGTAATCACTCCGTCTCGACTCTCGATACGGCGAATCTTCGGAGCCTGGGGGATCATCACTCTGCCACCACTGATTGTAGAGTGGAAGATCCTGCTGGAGTCTGCTGGTAATCACAGTCCCGGTATGTAGTAGAGAAGTATATACTTCCCGATGCCCCTAAGAATGAACGGATGCCATTCCGATGCCGAAGTCATGCAGGTACGAACATTCGAAATCTAATATAGAGACATTGTGGTGTTGTTGTCCGGCAGATTTAACCATCGGGCTGCAATAGCGTATGGTACATGAGTTCAGATGATGCGCACTCCGACGGTTCCGAGGAAGAGCCCGCCGATCAACCCGACTATGAAACGCTAGAGAAACTCGTACAGAGGGCCCAAGACGCACACGAGCGTGCAGAGTCGTTCTTCACCGGACACGATAACGTCCTCAACTCTATCGACGACGGCCTGGAAGAGGTTGAGGATACCATCGATGAAGCCCAAGACTCCAACGACGCGGATATCTTAGCCCAAGCCGACCCGTTCATCGACGACGTGCAACGAGCGGCCCGGCACCTCGAAGACCAGGTGGACTTCTCTACTGACCCCGAGGAGACAGCTGACGTCGTCAATAGTCTCGACAACTCCGTTGAGGATCTCGAAGACGCGCTGGAAACTGAGCGCAAAGACCAACTCATCGTCAAGGTCAGCCACAGGACTTTCGTCCCCGACGAGTACGTGATGGAGCCCGATGAGATATTGGAGGAAGCCGGCTTCGATCGTGCGGACTACCTCCTCTATTACGGCGTCGACGCCGAGGAGGAAGATCCACATATCGAGAAGGAAACTGAAGTCGACCTTCGCGAGCATCACGTGTTCACGGCCATCCCCGACGAGACGGGCTACGGTGGGACTGCCCCCGACGAGGAGGCCGACGACAACAGCAAACCTAATGCAGATCTCCCAGCAGGTCTCGCTCACGAAGTCGCCGACCTCCGCGAGGACTACGACGTCGATGTGGACACCGAGGCCGAGGGACAGTACGTGTGGGTTATCGTCCGGGATTACCCTGTCCCGTCCGATACGTACAACAAGAACCAGACGGACACGCTCATCCGCGTTCCAGAGAACTACCCTGAACAGCCGCCAGACTGGGTCTACGTCGATGAGGATTTTCGGCTCGCAAACGGTAACGTGCCGAAGAATGGTAACCGCTACGAAGACAATCCCAGCGCCAGAGATATCCTCGAAGGCTGGATGTCCCTCTCGTGGCACATTCGAAGCCTAAGCGGCGTCAAGTGGATTCCCTACGAAACGGGGCTTCGCTGGTACCTCGACACCATCGTGCGGGGGCGTCTGCGAACAGGAGAGTAGCCTCCTCATGAACCCGCAGGACGAACGCAACGCGGGCATCAGCTTCGACTGGGAAGAGACGACTCCGGAGGACATCCAGCCGGTTGCCGATCGTCTCGTTCTCCGTATCTCTGGTGCCGACTATGACGCACTCCGCTCGCACCTTATTCGCCGAGACGGAAAGGAGTACGCTGCGTACCTCCTCGCTGGCACCCACGAGTACGAGCAGGACGGATCAACCATCCTCGAGTACCTCGTCCGTGATGTGGTATGTATACCGCCGTTCAGGTATACCGCTCATTCGAACGGTTACGTCGGGATTCCTGGTGATGTGACGCGCGAGATGATAGTGGACGCCGAGACGGAGGACAGATTCACCGACGACCTGGCTGTCTTGATGGCGCATAGCCACCCCTGGTCGGAGTCGCCGAAGTACTCCCTTGTTGACGACGATGCAGAGCCACCGCAACTCGCGTCGATCACCGGCGACCGGGAGGGCCCCCACGGATCACTCATTGTTGGCGAGGACCACAACTCAATCACCGGCCGCGTTTGGCCGAACGACGCAAGCGCCATCGAAGAACATGGTCCGCTTGCAGCCACTCCGCTGGACGAAGTCGTCGTCATAGATGAGCACACCGAGAAGCGGTTCATCCCGACAGACAGCCGACTGGAAAAGGGGTCGGTCCGGTCAGATGATGGGGACAGTATGCGCGATCGCCAAGCGCTTCTGCACGACGAGGAGGGCAATGACGCGCTTGCTGATGCTGAGGTGACAGTTATCGGCGCTGGAGGCTTGGGGTCGGCTGTCGCAGCCCAGCTAGCCCATATCGGCGTCGGGCGTGACGGCGGGAGCCTCACGATAGTCGACCCCGATGTCGTCGAAGAGTCGAATCGTTCGCGTATACTCGGTGCTGAACCAAACGACGCTGGCGAGGCGAGTGCTACGCCGGACGACGATACCGTTGTGCCTGCAAAGTGGGCCGACGAGATAGAGGGGATCGGCACCCCGAAGGTCGATGTCGTCGAGCGGTATGTCAAGGGTATCGACACACGGATTAGCGTTGAGACGATTAGGGAGGTCGGCCAATCCGAAACCGGTATCGAGGCCATCAAAACCTCAGATCTGGTTATCACAGCGGTCGACCGTCAGACTCCGCGGCGTATCATCTCGTTTGCTTGTCAGCAATACCACCGGCCGCTCGTTGACGCCGGTGTCGCGATCGACACTGACGGAGCAACATCTATTGTGAGCCGAATGACGATGTCCCGGCCGGACCAACCGTGCTTGGACTGTGCCGGTGTGATCAACGAAGAGAGACTGGAACGCGAACAACACGGCGACGAAGATGAAGCCGAGTACGGTATCGGCCATCAGCCGGCAGTGATGACGGTTAACATGGACGCCGCACAGCGTGCGGCCTTTGCAGTCCACCGCTATGTCACTGGGCTCCTCGCCGAAACTGGTGCGCCGTTCGATACAGGTACGTTCGACATGACTTCGAATAGGACCCAGCCGGACGGCACAAAAAGTGAGGAGGATTGTCCATACTGCCACGAAGAATCGAGATTCCGTGCGCTCGGCGACCGCGCACCGGATGCCTCGAAAGACCTCACTCGGACAGCCCCCGCCGCTGTCGAAACCAGTGATAGGAAAGAGGCCGAAGTTGAGTCCGTCAACGATCCAGACTCGCTCTGGCAACGCCTTCGCAGGGAAATCGCTGGGCTGGTTCAGTAGCGTCGTCTTCGTCAGTCTTTCATAGACCGACAACTCGGGTCGATCTCAACACGTCAGACACTCGTCTGATCGGTCGGTCTGAAAACCTCTGCTAACCCAAATAGTCGATCGTTTCGCTCCATCCTCTTCAGCATATAAAAGAGCAGGGTTTTGCGCAGGAGGCGCAGAAGGGTTCCCTTTCGCGCCTCACCTACGAACCGAGAGCGACCGATCGTTCACACCGAAAGTGAACCGGACAGCAAGAACTGCCACTCCGGAATACAAACCCTTACCCGCTGATTGCCCGGAGCAATTGGCCATGAGCCACGAATGCGATGACTGTGGCCAAGAGTTCGATACGCTCACACGCCTCCGGCTCCACGACTGCTCGCCGACGGAGATATCTGAGGATACCACCGTTGACCCATCGGATACTGAAGAACTGACACCACCTGGAGAAACGGATCGAAGACCAGAAACCGTCGAACTCGCATCGCTCGACGAGTTCCTCGAGGGCGGGACAGACGCGACACCAGACAGCCTCGCTGAGGCGATGGCGGCTTACGAGAGTGAACTGCAGTCTGCCAGCGAATCGGGTGCATCCGATAGATATTCCGGCATTCGAAACGGGTATCGACGACAACTCATCAGCGAACTCGACGCGGCGACCCAAGCCGAGGGCTGGACGGTTCTCGAAGAACTTCTCAACGCGTATCACCCGAACACGGCCGAGGGTTTCCCGCATGTGACCACGATTCTCCAGAACGTCACCGGGCGGAACTTCATTCGGACGCGACTCGCAGAGGAGGTGGAGACGATTCCCGTCGACGCGCTCGAATACCTCGAAACTATCCGCACCCAGGTTGGCGAGCAGCAGGATTACATCATCGAAGGCCTCCATCCATACGGGTGGGGCATCGGACACCCGGATATCGCCGTCGCAGAGCGGATCCACGAGCATGCATCCGAGCATATCTTCTCGACAAGCCCCATGCTCGAACACGCGTTCTACGCCGATCAGCACATGGCCGTCGACCTCCTCGAACGGATGATCCACGACGACGCGGTTCAACACGAGATTACATACCAATTGGATGAAACGATTACCGGGGCACGCTGGCTCTTGGATGCGCCCGCTGGAGCCGCCAGTGATCATTTCTGGCCCACCAGCCCACGGTACTGGGACTGGCACGACGACCTCGGATTCGACTTCGAACTAGAGGACGACGTAGAACACCGTATCCGGAGCCTCGTTAGGGAAGAGGGCCTTGAGAACGATCTTCCACAAGACTGGGACATCACTGACCTCACGCTCTGATACGGATCACGACTGCGACCAGCAATCTCGGAACTCGCTTTTGCGGGAGCGTTGGCGTCCCTTCGAGCAACATACGTCACAGATGGCCGCCAGATGATACTCGTCAGGATTCGAGCCTCTTACTGCAGATCGTCCTGCTCCGAACCAGCTCTCAACGACAAGTATTTTACTGTTGCACACTTTTGTGTAACCATACGATGTTCGAACAGTGCGGTGAAACAGAGCTCAAGACACTCCTCGCTATCGACCCGGGCGACTCCATCTCGGGCGTGGCTCGCAAAATCAATGAGAACCGTGAGACGATCCGCCGAGCTGTAAACCGCCTCGAAGAGGCGGGCTACGTACAATATGATGCTGGATTATCCGTCGTCGACGACGCCGTCCGAGAGGCAGGCCTCGCCTTTCTCGCGGCCGCAGCAGGTGTGTCTCCGCCCACCATCTCGGAAGCGTACGTCCTCCCCCAGTTCGCCGGCATGGAGTTCGCCTACACCGCTATCGACGCTGTCTACATCTGGACCCAAGGCGGCTACCAGGTCGCCCGCGACGAAACGGACTACCCGCTATTCATTGCCGTCCGTAAGTCGGATCTCGCCGACTGGGAGCGATTTTTCGAGCAGTTCGGGCTTCCCACGACTCAGCAGCGCCAGCCATCCGACGAGATTCCTGGGCCGCTGCAGATCGTCCTCGAACCGCGTGCGCAGATCGATGCGAAGATGGTTGATGGGCGGCCGGTCATTTCCCGCTCGGAAACCGTTGCGTTCGCGCGAGAGCACTACGCGACCTTCGAGTCGGCACTAGATATCCTCGACCGGATGTACGACGATATCGAAACCGAGGCCGACTACCACACGACGCCGGCCTCGCCATGAGCCAAGAAGAACGGAGCGAGGCGCTCATCGACGTGCTTGCCGATCTAGAGCGCTCCACCATCGACTTCGTCCTCGTTGGGGGCTACGCCGTCTCGCAGTTCGAGACGCGCTTCTCGACCGATCTGGACCTCGTCATCGCACCCGCAGATACGGATGCCGTGGTGGCGTTCTTGGAAGACCACGATTTCGAACGAAAGAACGAACTCGAAGTGCCACCAGAAGAAACCACGTATGACCGCGAAATCGAACTTTTCGAGCGGACCGAAGGACTGCCACACCCGATCGGCGTTGATCTGTTGGTGAACGGTCTGGGGTGCCGCCAGACCGAGGCCGAGTGGTCATTCGACTACCTTCGTGATCACAGCTCCGAGACGACCATCTCCGGAGGAACACGGTCAACCACCGCTTCTGTCGCCGACGGTGAGGTCTTGGTCGCTGCCAAGCTCCACAGCGCCCGCAAAACCGATCTGGCTGACGTCCTCGCTGCCGTCCCTCACGTCGACTTTCCGACCGTGGCATCGCATCTTCATCGAGGAGACGAAGACGCACTCCAAGCCCAGCTCACGGACGCTCAGGAGTTCATCGAAGGCGGCGGGCTGGATCACCGATTCAAAAGCATGTTCGGCCAATCATCGGCCTCGTCAGAGGATATCGACGCTTTGCTCGAATTTCTCAGGGAGCAACAGTACTGACCGATCTGACGCCGGATTACAGACCACGCTTGCCAACCACCATTCCCGAGCGAATCGAACAGACAGTCCCTACTCAGGGACCAGCAGAGGAGGCCTGAACCGCATACTCCTCTGCGAGGTCGACCACATCGTAGACATGGATGCCGGTTTTGAACCAGAGCACTCGGTCGGCTTCGAGATCGATGTCTTCGCTCGCACAGTCCAATTCCTCGGACACCGCTAAGAGTAGATTATTCACGTCCGCTTGCCGAATCTTCGCGAGCTTCTCATCGAGGTATTCAGGCGTCCAGAAGCCCACTATCTCGAGGATCGCCCGGCGGCCGTCAGGATGTTCGAGCGCGAAGTCCGGCAGCAGTGCCTCCGCCCCCAGATCGATCACGTCGTCCTCGCGGACCAGTTCCCACTCCGTGTTCGCTCGGTCCCACTTGTCGGCGAGCGTTCGTTCGAGGTCGCTGTCGTACTGGCTGCCCGCGCTGTAGTGTGTTTGGATCCCTGCCGTCTGATCCAGCGTGAACTCACGCGTTTCGTTGGCTGACTCGTCGGTGAGAATCTTCGCTGCGAGGTCCCAGCGTTCGCAGTGGGGCAGCGCGGGCAGGAGATTCGCCATCCGGATGCCGTACTTGCGCGACTGACGGAACAGTGAGGCCGGACCATCCAGGATCGCTTCGTACCCAGCGGCTAGATCCGTTCCGGATACGCGGTCGCCGTGCTGGTCGATCGGATAGATCCGGTGCATCAGCCCGAACAGCTTCACGTAGCTGAATACCGTTGAAAAGTGGTCCCAGACCCGAATGCGCAACTCGGTCGCGTCGTAGAGCACTGCCTGCGCGAGCGCGAGGTTGTACCGATGCAGCAGCCACTCGACGGTGAGGGCCTTGCCTGTGTACGCTTCCTCGCTCTGGCCAGTCAGCTGGGTCGTGCTGCTCGTGTCACCAGTGTCCAGTTCGACCGACTCGGCGATTTGATCGCCGAAGCGCACGAGCCGATTGTTCGCATCGAGATCTGCGTACATCCCCTGATGACACTCCGCGAGCGAGATGCCGAGCTCGTCGGCGACCGCCGTGTAGACATCAAGCTTCCGAGTGTCAGCACCGAGGGTTGGCTGCCGGACCACCGGATACGAGTCATTCGCTCGATTAAACAACCGTTGGCGGATCTCGCGCGGTTCGGCTGCCGCCACCGTCTCGAAGTCGCACTCGTCGCGGAGTAGTTTCGCCAAGCCCTGGATGATCTTGTAGTCAGTATCCGCTACCGTCAGTTGGTCGATCGCGGTGTCGAGGTTGGCTTTCGACTCACCGACGTGCGTCTCGAACAACTCGATCAACTCGCTTGCCGTCTCCCGATATCGTGCATCATCGGAATCGATAAACAGCGGCGTCACCGCGCCGTCGGATGTCCGCGAGCGTGCCAGGTCGGCCGTCAGCATGGCTTCTCTCTCGTTCTGGTGCTCACGGTCACGCTCCTGTCTCGACGCCTTCACGGCGGCGCTGGGAGACGTAGTTCTCCATCGTGTCTGTGGCGATGATCTCGTAGAGCCGCGCGGGCTGGCGCTCGTCGGTGGGCCGCAGGATGCGCCCGAGTCGTTGGGCGTACTGGCGTTTCGACGCGCTTCCCGAGAGGATGATCCCGACGTTGGCGGCGGGCACGTCGATCCCCTCGTCCAGCACCTGCGAGGTCGCTAAGATCGAGTACTCACCACTCCGAAACCGTTCGAGGATCTCCGTGCGCTCGTCGGTCTTGGTCTGGTGGGTGATACAGGGAACGATGAACTCCTGAGAGATCTCGTAGGCGAAGTCGTTGTTCGCGGTGAAGATGATCGTGCGGTCGTCGTGATAGCGTTTGAGCAGCGTATCCAGCGTATCGAGTTTCTTCGCCGCGGTGCGCGCGAGTTCCTCGGCACGCTGCTTGGCGATCAGCGCCCGCCGGCCGTCCGCGTCATATGAAGTGTGCGCGAGGAACTCCTGATAGCCCTCGGCTTTCCAGAGGTCGAAATCGTGCGTGTCGACGTACTCGCGATAGATGCCGTACTCCTCGTCGTACTGGGAGCGCTCATCGTCGGTCAGCTCGACCTGCATGTAGATGGTCTCGTACTCACTGAGGTACTCGCCAGCGAGTTCGTCGACCGCCTCTTCGTAGACGACCGGGCCGATGAGGCCTGTGTCTTCGAGGAGTTCGTGGGCATCGTCGGCGCGCTCGTAGGTGGCTGTCAGCCCGAGACGATACGGCGCGATGGCCATCTCCGGGATCTGTCTATAGGTCGGGGCCGGCAGGTGGTGGATTTCGTCCGCGATCAAGAGGCCGAATTGGTCGCCGTACTCGTCGATGTAGCGATACGCGCTGTCGTAGGTCGTGACCGTGACCGGCCTGATCTCGTGGGTGCCGCCACCGAGCACGCCGACCGCCTGTTCGGGCCCATCTCCGCTCTGTCGAGGCAGCTGGTCGCCGAAGGCGTTGGTGAGGGTGGCGTGCCACTGGTTCATCAGGTCGATCGTCGGCGCGACCACGAGCGTGGCGACACCAGCGTCGGCGATCGCCTGAATACCGAGAAACGTTTTCCCACTCCCGGTCGGGAGCACGACACTACCTCGACGCTCGTGAGTGCGCCACGCATCGAGCGCCGCCTGCTGGTACTCGCGTGGTTCGATCTGGAGTGCCGGATCGAGAGCAAGGGCAGGATACGCCCGAGCCGTGTCCTCGACCGCAACAGTGGCCG
Source organism: Halococcus sp. PRR34 (assembly GCF_028617175.1). Lineage (NCBI taxonomy): Archaea > Methanobacteriati > Methanobacteriota > Halobacteria > Halobacteriales > Halococcaceae > Halococcus > Halococcus sp. PRR34. Next base: position 77,746 of record NZ_JAQJDA010000011.1, read on the forward strand.
ATTGGATGGTCTCTTGATGGGCTGACTCCTGTCCAGCAGAGGTGGAGTCATCCCACGCGTCGGCCCATTCGAGCAGAGGTCGGTAGCGATACGCGGGCGCGCGGTACTCCTCAACCCGGTCGTCCCACTCCGCGTACGGAACGTCTTCGCTGGCCTCTCGCAGCAGGAGCGTGCCCCCGTCGAACTCGATCCGCATCTGGCAGATACCACAACCGCGACCCGAATAAGCCATACTGATTGACAGCGAGATCAACAGCCGCGCATTCTCGCCAATCCCGAATAGTCGCCCGGTTCCGTTGGTTAGGCCGGAGCCGCCGACAGCAGCTCACGAGCCACGCTCGCCAACTCCTCGGCATCCGCATCCCGGAGACGCTCCTCGCCCAGTACTAACCGCAAGCGCGGACGCCCAACGTCGATCGGCACTTTCTCCGTGTCGAGAAGTCCCTGATCTTCGAGCTGGGTCTTTTTCCGCGAGAACGTCGCCTTACTCGCAACGCCGGTGTCCTCTCCCCACCGCGAGATATCGTAGAGCTGCTGTTCGTGTTTGGCTGCCACGAGCAGGCTTACTCCCACCTCATCCAATTCCCCCTCATCGTGCATGCTCTCGATCGATTCCAGTACCGTCCGAAAGTCCGACTCCATCTCCGAGCTGAACTCCTCGCCGAGCGATTCCACCACACGCGTGTACGCCGGCGTCCGCAGATTGAACTCCTCACCATCCTCCCAGAGATCGTTCCAGTGGCCACGAGCCGCCTCGACGAATTCCGCGTTATCGGTAACGAGCGCGGTGCTGTGCTCTTCGTCCGGCGTGAGAAGCGAGACGACCGTCCCCTCAGTCACCAATACCACACCGTCTATCTGGTCGGTTGCCGCCCGTACGTCCAAGGTATTCGCTTCGAGCAACTCCGCCGCTGTGCTCGCCAACACGAAATCATCGCGCATCCATTTCAGCACGCCTTCGCTGACGAGCAGGCGCGCTTTCGGCGGCTCCTCGCTCTCAGCGAGTAGTTCGACGAGCGCGCGTGTCGAGCCCGTATCAAAACCCACCGCAATGACCTCTCCGCTCTCCTCGGAAAGGATCGTCCGCAGGTTCTCACCAACCGATGTTCCTACCTGGTTCGAAGTGATTGTCATAGAATAACTATAGGCATTGAAGCCATATCCATCTTCTGTATTATATTAGCACTAATCGACACGAACGATGTGGTAGGGAAACCCATACGGGATGTTATGGGCAAACGCCTTTCAATGTAAACCGATCGCTCACAACAGCTGAACCAACCGCCGGGATAGGGGGGCTCGGGCTCTCGTCTCAGCCTTGCTCTGGCTGTGTCTCGAATGAACTCGCTGGCGAGAATTCGGTCAACTCCTCGATTTCCTGTTCTAGCCGGGCGATCTCTTGACGAAGTACATCGGCCTCCGGATCGTCGCTCACCGCCAGCCGATCCTTGAGGCCCTGAAGTCGGGTCTCTTTGCGCTCCTCGTCGACGTCGGCTTTCCTCACATACTCGCTCTCCGAAACATCGTAGACGGCCGACTCAGGAACCGACACCACATCCAGCGCTTCGTCGACCTTCCCCCGGTCGACACCCATCACCTGCTCGCGATCGATCGATAGTGAACCGCCACTTGAGTTTCACTACTACCCGTCCGACCAGCGTTCCAGAGAGTATTGAGGTCGGGACAACGGTCGCCGAGGCGGTAGGGCCGTCGGTTAGCCTGCGATCACCGCCACCCCTCGAACGGATCGTTGGTGTTCGAGACCGTCAGCACGATCGTCTAGCGTGGGTGCCGACGACGCACTGGCCTGCCCGCTCCCGTTCGCAGCGGTGATGGTCAGTGGGTGGGACGCGATCTCTTGGAGACTAGAGGCAACGTACGAGTAGTTGCCCGGTTCTTTGTCCGCCGAAATCTCGTAGGTGAACGACACGGTGGTGCTCTCGCCACCATCGAGCGTCACCTCCTGTGGCGCGGCCTGCGGCCGGAAGTTCGCCAGCATCTCCTGCGTGCCGAGCTCGCTGAGATCGTACTGACTGACTGCCGTTGCCTCACTGAGGAAGGGATAGATCGTCTGTGTCCCTTCTTCGTCACCAGTGTTGGTGATGGTGGCGGTCGCCGTGAACTCCTCGCCCTGGCCGACTTCCGAGGGACCGGTCAGGTTCGAGACCGCGAAGTACGCCGGCTCCGGATCGCCACCCTCGACCGAGATGTTTGCGAGCACGCTATCGTCGGCCGTCTCGATGCCGTGCTCGTAGGTGCCCTCCGTAGCTGGCACCGTCGGCGAGAACGCAACGGTCGTGCTCTCGCCTGGAGCCAGCGTCACGTTGCTCGTGTTCGCCGTCGACCCGTTGAACAGGTACTCGACGGTCTGCGTGCCGGTGGTATTGCCCGTGTTGGTGATCGTCGCATTCACGCCGATCTCCGCACCGGGTTCAGCCGTGGCGGGGGCGGAGAGGTCCGAGACCGAGTAGTTCGCCTCACCGGGAGTCTCGGATTCCTCAATCGTGATCGTCGTCGACGCCACCTCATCGGCGGAAGCCCCGTGACGGTACTCGCCCGGTTCGCGGCTTGCCGAGATGTCGTAGGTGAACGTCACGGTGGTGCTCTCACCGCCATCGAGCGTCACCCGTTCGGAGAGGTGAGAGCTGGCGGCGCGCATGTCCCCACCGAAGTCAGTGCCCGGCGGGAAGTAGAACACCGTCCGGGTGGTTTGCTCCGCCCCGGTGTTGGTGATCGTTGCGCTGACATTGATGGTCTCACCCTGTGCCGCGGTGTCGGGCGCGCTCAGGTCCGAGACCGCCAAGAACGACCCGACCGTGAAGTTCTGGGTGGCGGTGCCGTTCGCCGGCACTTCGACGAAGCTGATGTCGGTAGCGTTGTGGCCGTCGGCTTTCGCCCGCAGCGCGTACGTGCCGCGGTCGAGATCGCCGATCTCGTAGCGCCCGTTCTCGTCAGTGGTCACATTGAACGCCCCCTGATCGGCGTCGACCACGTGTGCACCCTCGATGGGCACGCCCGCGGCGTTCTCCACATAGCCCGTGATGGAGCCGTTACGCGGCGTGATCTCGAAGTTGACGCCCGTGACTTCCTCACCGGGTGCGACCGTGATGACCTCCTGCGGTCTGTAGTCGCCCGGCGTGTCGGCGACGTTCACGACGTAGCTGCCAGGCGGCACGTCAAGCGTGTACGTGCCGTTCGCGCCGGTCGCCGCCTCGTAGACGTTACCTTCGTTGTCCTCGGCAGTGACGGTGACGTTTGCGACCGACTCCCCGGTGTCGCTTGCGGTGACCGTACCACTAATCGACCCATCGATTGGATCGAGCGTGAAGTTCTGGGTGACCGTCCCGTTCGCCGGCACGTCGACTTCGGCAGTTTCGTTGGTGTAGCCGTCGTCCGATACCGAAACATTACGCGTTCCCGCAGGCACGTTCTCGATCCGGTAGGTACCGTCTGCACCTGTCACTGCGGTGTAGTTGCCGTCATCCACCGCCGCAGAGACGTTGACTGTCGCGCCTTCAATCGGGTTGCCGGTTGCGTTGTGGGTGACGGTGCCTTCGACGGCACCGCGGTCAACGTCGATCGTGACCGGTTCAGTGTCCACATCGTCCTCGGAAGTAACGGTATGGAGCCACTCTGCCGAGATGTCGAGTTGGTCGCCGATCGTGTAGGTAAACTCGACGCTCTCGCTCTCGCCGGGGTCGAGCGTAACGTTCGTGGACGTGTCGTCCTGTGAAGTCACTTCACCAACGCTAGTCCCGCTTGGACCGCTCACGTACGTGACCGTGTTTGCCAAGGTTTGGTTCGCCGCCTCGGTGAAGTCCGGATTTTGGACGAATAATTCTCGACCGAGCGATGACGCGAGCACCGTCGAGTTTGCGTCGTCAACGCCAATGGCCGAACCACCCTGGTCGGTGTTCTGGGCACCAACGGTGGCGATCACCTGCCCGCTGTAGCCGGTGAACCAACTACGATCGGCGTAGTTCGCGTTGTGAACCTCGATTGTCTCGCCAGGGTCAGCCACTCCCTCGAAGATCGGATGGCCTTGGGTAACGTTGTAGTAGACGGGCGTGCCGCCGTCGTCGCCATCGGCGGTGTTGGTTGGATCGCCGGTCGCAGTAGACAGCTCCGGGATAGCGTCGCTTCCCGATCCCCAGCCGTCAAGCCAGACGACGCCGGTCTGTTGACCGTTGGTCGCCTCGACGAACGCCTGCACGTCGAGCTGGGCCGGGTCGAGGTCCTGCATCACGAACGTATCGTACGCCCCGACCGCTTCCATCGCGTTCTGATCCTCGACGACCGTGATATTGTATCGATCAGGGAGTTCTTCTCGGAGTGTCGCAGCGACTTGATCGCCGTAGCCCTCATCGGAATCGACTATAGCCACAGCGGTCTCACCCCGCATCAGGTCGTATGTAACGGTCTGCTCGTCGGTCGCGTTGCCGGTGTTCTCGACAGTCGCGGAGACGTTGACCGTCTCGCCGACCGACGCCTCGTCGGGCGCGTCGGTGATCTCGACGTCGAAGAACCCTTCGAGCACCGTGATGTTCGCGGTTTGTGAGTCGTCCTCGGTGAACACGCCGTGGTCGTAGGTGCCCGCACTCACGCCGGCGGTCTCGATTTCCTCGAACGCGACGGTGGTGCTCTCACCGGCGGCGAGCGTGACGTTCGTCGTCCGCTCGACCGTGCCGCCGAAGCGGTACTCAACGGCCTTGGTGTCCTCTTGGTTGCCCGTGTTGGTGATCGTAGCGTTCACGTCGAACGCATCGCCCTGCTCGATCTCGCTCGGCGCACTCAGGTCCGAGACCTCGAAGTTCGACCCGCTGATCGTGATCTCGTCGCTCGCAGAGTCGTTCTCGCTGAACACTCCGATATGGTAGTCACCTGCGCCGATCTGATCCGCGTCGACTTCGAACGTAACCGTGGTCTCGTGCGGTCGATCGACCGGCTCGTCAACGCCTTCGGGTGCCATATCGACTGTCTGATTTGCGACCGGCGTGCCGTCGCCGAGCTCGCTCCCGTTCTCGGCAACGTGGAGCGAGATCTGCTGAATCGCCCCCTCGTCGCCGGGATTCTCAAGCTGGGCGGAGACGTTGATCGTCTCGCTGTCGTTAACGGTGGCGGGTGCGGTCAGGTTCGATACCTGAATCTCGCCCTCGTCGAGCGTCCCCTGGACTTTCCGCTGGAGCAGTCGGAGGTCTTCGGTGGTGACCTCACCATTACGATTCATGTCCGCGAGGTTCGCGTTGAAGGTCTCGGGTTCCTCACCGTAGAGGTACTGCTGAGTCAATCGAACGTCCTGTACGTTGACGTCGCCGCTCTCGTTGACATCGCCGAGTTCAAACTCGGGAGCGGTGGAGGCAACCTGCGTGGTTGCGTTGTAGGCGTCGACGATACCCGTGCCGTACCGGGTGTCGTTGCCACCCCGTGGATCACAGTTCGGGTTGCAGTTTGCGGGTTTGAACGCAGTGTCGTAGAGCGCGTTTTTGATCGCTCCGTTCGAGACATCTCCATCGGCAGCCGAGAGCATCAGCGCGACCGCGCCCGCAGTATGGGGGGCGGCCATCGACGTGCCGGATAACTCCGAGTACCCGCCGCCGGGAACCGAACTCTTCACGTCGACACCCGGCGCGGAAACGTCGGGCACGACGTACGAATCGGGCCAGTAGGCGGGTGCATCCGATCCCCAGTCGGCAGCGGTATCGATCACTTCGCCGCTGGAGAAGGGCGCGATACCGAGTCCCTCGTTCGACGCACCGATGGCGATCGCATCGTAGACATTGCCCGGCGAGCCGCTGGATCCCTCATAACTGTTACCAGCGGAGCCGACGAGAACCGCTCCGGCGGCCTCAATGTTCTGCGTGGGCTCGATCATCGCTGGGAAGTAGCCTGGCGCACCAAGGCTCATGCTAACGACATCAGCATCGTTGTTGGCGGCCCACTGCATCCCGGCGGCAACCTGCGTGAACGAGCCGCCGCCACCAGGAATGACCAGCCCATGCATCAGGCTGACCTTTGGTGCGACACCGATGTACTCGCCACTGGCATCGCCACCGGAAACGGTACCGCTGGTGTGGGTACCGTGTTCAGCGGAGTCGTGGGGGACTGAACCCGGGACGCGGTTGCCATCACCATCGAACTCGGCCCACCCGCCGGGGTAGGTCTCATTCGACTTGTTCTCAGTGTAGAGATTGATGTCGGGATGGCTGATGTCGACACCGGTATCGAGCACCGCGACCTTCACGCCCTGACCCATGGTATCGTACTCGTTCCAGACCTTCGTGGCGTTGATCTGGTCGAGACCGTACGTGGTGTTGTACCCGGTAGCGGTACTACTGGGTCCGGTGGCGTTGAGCGCACCGAGGTCACCATCACCTGCGTCCTCCTTCACTGGCTTCGGCAGGCTGAGTTCGAAGTTCGCGTGCAGGCGCTTGACGCCCTCTATTTGGGCGATTTGCTCTAAATTGACTTCATTCTTGTCGATCTGCAAAAGGACAGCGTTGGCGACCCAGAGCCGATTGCGGACCGTCACGCTGTCCGTCGCGTCGGCGAAGCGCATAACTGGACGCTGGGACCGCTGAGCTTGGGCTTGCAATGACTCGACTGTTGCCTGCCTGTCGGCTGACATCGGGACATCGGCCTGTCCAAGCCGAACGACGACCTCAACTGTTCCTTCGGCCTGCTTTAGCGCCGGATCGATCGTTGCGCCGGGTTGATCCGGGCTGGCGGACTGTTCGGCAGGCCCACCTATCGCGGACGCGGCGTCGCCTTGTTTGGCGTCGATTTGCTGCTGTGTGATACCGGTTTCCGTGTCAATACTGGCATGTCCCGTCTGCTGACCTACTCCCACTGCACCAACAAATGGCACTGTCATGGAAAGCGCGACGACACACGCTACAACAACCGTCAGAAACTGTGTAGCTCGTCCGTTTGTCATGGATGCTTGGATGATTTCTCACACTCGCCCATTAGTACATCTTTGCCGTACGATATTTGTGCGAGTGATAGACACGAGCATAATTACCAAACTATTAAATCTTGGTGAACAGAGAAGAGTTCTAAATCAGAAGTGTGTGTCTGAATGAATGGTTTTGGTCATTTGCAGACAATAACACACATCCAGACTCGTGCATAGATGGCAAAGTGATATTGAATGGAAGTGTGCAACAGTTATTCCGTTATAACCACACTAATATCATACGTACTACCTTTGGAGATATTCACTTCGTGTGTAATCTGGGAAATGCCAGATGTTCGGTCGGTCATCGGTCGTCAACCTCCGCACATCGACGTTCTCTAACTCACTCTCACTGAACGTGCCGAACTCCCAGCGGCCGGCCGTCTAGGAGAGCCGTTAGCTAATTCGCACCCATAGCAGTCACCATGTAGACTGCCGCTACCAGACCAAACCTGTGCGGCTGCTACATGGGTCACTCTGGCGAGACGCCCGGCTCAAGCCACTTCTCGTCGCCACATCGAGTACAAACCCAGACCATTCGAGGCGGTTGTTCTCGGGGTGTGATTCCGAATCGGTCCTCAGTCGTGATCCCATCCGGCTCGTAGTCGTGCCACCCGAATCGGCACCCCCACTCCAGCATCTCGGTCACACTCATTGATCTTATCTCATAACCGTGGTCATCGAATTAGTTTCCTTCCGCTCGGTCTCCGAACGAGCTCCCTGGCGAGAACTCCGTCAACTCCTCGATCTCCTGTTCTAGCCGGGCGATCTCTTGACGAAGCACATCGGCCTCCGGATCGTCGCTCACCGCCAGCCGGTCTTTGAGTCCCTGCAATCGCGTCTCCTTCCGCTCTTCGTCGACATCGGCCTTCCGCACGTACTCGCTCTCCGAAACATCGTAGACGGCCGACTCCGGCACGGAGACCACATCCAGTGCTTCGTCGACCTTCCCGCGGTCGACGCCCATCACTTGCTCGCGATCGATTCCCGTGCCCTCGAACGCCTCCAGTACTGTCTTGTCGTCTTTCAACGAGCGATTCTGGCGGGTGGTCCGCTGGACCGATCCATACTGGCCGTGGGCTGGTCGGTCGTGTTGGACACGATCGAGCAGTACGTTGGTCACGTCCTGCCGGAGGTCGTTCGCGCTGCGCTGGACATCCGACAACAGCGTGTAGAGGTTGACCAACGCCGGAGTCTCTACTTCGCCGAGAGCGCCTATCTCCTCGCGTTCGAGCGCGTCGATCAACAGAAGCATATCCGCATAGACGTCGATGTCCGGCTCCTCGCGCTCGCTATCCTGTTCGTCGTCCGCACCCGCGCTCATCGAGAGGTGGGGCGCGTCGTCCAGTACCGCACCCTCGTCGACATCATCGAGTTCGGTCAGCGTCCCCTCGCGCTCGTCGAGGACGTAGCGTGGGTGGAGTGCAAGCACCGCCGCGTAGGGCTCGGCCTTCAGTGGCAGCCGATCGAGTTCGTAGCCGTCGGATGCCTCGTGAGTGTGCTCAGCGAGCGCTTCGAACTGCTCGCGTTGGAGTGGTTGGGAATCGGTTGAATCGACGTCTTCGATGATGATCCGTGGTTCCTGGACGTCGGTGATGCTGAATCGTCTCGACGCCAGCGGCGTGATCAACGTCGCGTCCTCGGGGAGTTCCTCGCAGCGCTCGCAGAGGGTCCCCCATGTCGCATCGAACGGGAGGGGCATATCGCCCTCCTTGCACACCCGGCATGAAAGTAGTCGCGGGCTACACACCGGATTGCGAGTGAATCTGTTGTCAGTCAGAAAACGACCGCTCCTGTCGACAGGGGTATCCTGCATTAAATGACGTGGGGGTGCTGACAGACTGTCAGTAATCATGTGACTACTGACAGGGGAATAGTCCTCGTGGATCACGCCGAGTCGGTCCCAACAGATTGAGGCCCTTCCGATCAAATACTCCTGGAAGCCGCTGGCGATGCTGATAGGCAATGCCTCTCGGTGGCACCGGGAAGACAGCGTATCGCACAACCTATCACCGAAATTTGAAGTTCCACCGGTCCCCCATCTTCCAACCTCAGTACCTCGCAAAGCGCAATCCCTCTGCCCAAACTGAATCCAACGTTGTCTTGATTAGCGGCAGGGAGGCCGTCCTTAGCAAAACGAACACCCGGAACGTTTGCTTAGCGTGGTGGGAGGTTCGGCATTTCGTCGCAGTCGGCGGCGGAACGCCGCCGACGCGACGGTGTCGCCACTCACCCAGCGGACGATCCCGGTCGGTGGATTACCGTTCGAAGCGGTCGTCCGGTGGTCTGTTCGCGGGGACGGCCCGACGTACCGCGAGGGCCGTCCACGCTGCCCGCGTCACCATGTCGATGAACTCCTCGAACGACCACTTCCAAAGGCGACGCCCGCCACGGCGGGGCGTCGCCACGTACTCCCAGTGCAGATATCGCCAGACGTTCTGGAATAGGAGGCTCAGCACAACGAATAGCATCCGCCGCGTCGCATCTCGCGTTGTGGTCGAGATCATCGTTTTCTCCCCGAGGCGGTAGGACGATTCGATGCCGAAGCGTTTGCTGTAGTTCTCGCGAGCTTGGCGTGGGGTGTCGATGAACGGCGCGTCGACGGCGTAGCCGTGACGCGCCACGCCGTGTTCATCGTAGCGGCCGTTCTGGTAGGTACAGTCGATATAGACCGGGAATTCGACGGTCCATTCGTGACCGTCGAATTCCGTGGTGAGATCGTGCTCGATAGTTCGACTCCAGCCCTGGTCGAGTTCGTCCTGAATCGCGTCTCCCCACCGGACGATCGGTGTGACGTAGGCGTAGTTGTGCGCTTGGAGCAACGTGAGACACTTGCCGTCGTAGAATCCGCGGTCGAGGTAGACAGCCTTGATGTCGACGTCGAACTGTTCGAGGAGACCGAGCAACTCCGCGAGGACGCTGCTTGCGGTGTCGCCGTCGGTAAGACGGCGCACCGCAAGCGTGTAGCGTTTGCTGCGTACGCGAGCGTAGAGAGTGGCGTAGGCGTGGAACGCGGTGGTTCCGTCCTTCGCTTCGGAGTAATAGAGGCCGTCTGTCTCGTCTTCATCGCCGTAGTAGGGTCGCAGATGGAGGTCGATCACGACCTCCACCTGCTCGGGGAGGAGTTCCAGAACGTCCCGCTGAAGCAGCGAATTACCGATCAACTCGACGGTATCGAAGTCGAACTTCGTACGGAGATGGTAGAGAACATCCGTAGCAGGAGGCGCATCCTCGCTGACGTCACAGAGTTCGGAGATAGAGGTCCCGTCGGCGCACGCGCCGACGAGGACCTCGAAGATGTCCTCGGCATCGATATCGGCGTTCTCACCGAAATTCAGACTGAACGCGCCGGTGAGTGTGTTGACGAGGAAATTGAGGAGTTGGTCTTCGTGGATTTCATCGTCTGCTTGCTGAGTGTTAGGCACATTTTCAGCAAGCAGACGTTTCCACTAACCGGCTTTGTGAGGTACTGAACCTCCTGAGCCGCTGCTGGCAAGAGGAGCGACCGGGAGAACTCTCCCTTGTTCTCGGTCCATGTGTTTTTGTCGCTCGCTTTCGGAGTTCTAGCATGACCGTCTACGAGGATGATCTCCCTGGGGTCGGTAAGAAGTTCGAGATCGAACTTGAGGGTGAGAGACGGCTCCTCATTATCATCCATAACACTGGTCGACGTGAACTGTACGTTCGGGATGACCCTGACGCCGATGCAGAGAAACTATTCGAACTTTCTGATCGGCTGGCTCGACAGATCGGGACAATCCTAGAAGGAGCGTACTTCCAGCCTATCCGCACTGAAACCATCGAAACGGTGCTCTCAGACGATACGCTTATTGAATGGGAAAATATCCCAACCGATTCGCCGCTCGCGGGCCGCACCCTCGGTGAAACCGGCCTTCGTCAGAAAATCGGTGTGTCAGTTATCGCCATCCAGCGCGGCGAGGAGACCTTGACCAATCCCGGTCCAAAGACCCGCATCGAGCCAGATGATACACTCGTTGTGCTCGGTTCGCAGGAAGAGTGCAGAAAACTCGATGACTTTGTCACCGGCGAGGCTGACATAGATGGCGGGACCGGAACGGGTTCGGAGACGAAGCACCCATCTGAGGAGTAGATGGCGGAAACGCTGCTCCTCGAATTGGGCGCGATGTTTGCGGCTATCGCGCTGGCTGGAGCGCTTGCGCAGGCGCTCGGCCAGTCGGTGATTCCGTTTTACATCGTCGCCGGTCTTGTGGTCAACCCATTCGTGCTCGGTGCTCTTGGCCTACCTGCCCTCTCTGATAATGAAGTCATCACCGTGGTTGGCGAGTTGGGAATCGTCTTCCTGCTCTTTTTCCTCGGACTGGAGTTTTCCATCGGCCAATTGCTATCGAGCGGGCAGCAGATGACGAGGGCGGGTCTGCTCGATATCGGCATCAACCTTCCCGTCGGAATCGCCATCGGACTGGCGCTCGGTTGGACAGGGTTAGAAGCACTCGTTCTTGGCGGAATAGTCTATATTTCTTCAAGTGCTGTTATCACGAAATCCCTCATCGATTTAGGGTGGATTGCGAACGCCGAAAGCGGACCAATTCTCGGCACGCTAGTCTTTGAGGACCTCGCTATCGCGGTCTATCTCGCAACGCTTGCGGCGCTTCTCAGCGGAAGCGGTGACTTCGGGACGCTACTTTCGAACATCAGTATCGTCGGCGGATTTTTCCTCGTCCTCGTTCTCACGGTGTATTTCGGCGATGCGCTGTTTGAGCGATTTCTCGCCACTAGATCGAACGAATTGTTCGTCCTCAGAACTGTGGCGGCTGCCGTTCTCGTGGCTGGCGCGGCACTCGCACTCGGGGCCAGTGAGGCGGTCGCGGCATTTTTCGTCGGGATGGGGTTCAGTTCGACCGGACATACCGAACGCATCGAGGAGTTACTGGTGCCCCTTCGGGACGTGTTCGCTGCGGTCTTTTTCTTCTGGATCGGCTTGACGACCGACCCGCGACTGGTGGTTGCGGTCGCTGGCCCGCTCGCGCTCCTAGTCGTATGCACGACACCAACAAAACTCGTTTCGGGCTATTTCGGCGGACGGCTGTACGACCTCGATTCGCGTCGGTCAGTGCGAGTTGCCTGTGGGATGGTCACTCGTGGGGAGTTTTCACTCATTATTGCCACCCTCGCCGCTTCGCAGGGATCGGGGCCGGTACTGACCGAAACTCTGCCCGCCCTCGCTGTTGGCTACGTGCTTGTTATGAGCGTACTCGGCACCACACTAATGGGGTCTGCGGACACTGCTGGGAGGCTCCTCAATAGGATGGCTCCCGAGTGATCCGATTTGTCCCGGCGATAAAAGTATAGGGTGGAGATAACGAACCTTTCAGGTGTTGCTGATAGGGGTGCAGCAGTCCAAACTAGGCCGAACATCAATTACCCGTCACATCGCCACCTACTGCGAGGAGAACTTGACGAGTCAGCGTCAGCGATAGTGCGTGCCTTCTGGGCTGATTTGTAACTAATTCGATATTGACGAATGCGACAAGTGGCTACACTCTGGGATAACGGCTATCCCTGAAAGTTCTATGGCGTGAGCGATGCGGGCCGAGATTTCCTCGATGAACACAACCTACTGGAGGCCGAGGAGACGCTCCAACGCATCTACAAGACTATCTCCGACAAGCCCGAGAAGATGATCAAGTACGAGAACGCGCCGCGCCCCCACTGAGGGTAGCTGCCAGAGATCGACTCGGGACACCGTTTGCAGTCGATGTTCGTCTCTTCAGTCACGCGGATACATCGGTATCTGAGGCCATCACGAGAGATGCTGCCAGATCTCGGTTGGATCGGCATCGTTCAGTTCGGCGTTCGTCTGCATCTTCCGGAGTTCGGTGATACAGCGCTTGGCGACCAGCGGATAGACATCAGCGGGTGTGAACGAGACGTCGAGTTCCATGAGTTCCGGCCAGTCTTCGGCCCAGATATCCTCGACCACGCGGGGGTAGAGGTCGTCGTTCAGATGCAGGCCAAACTCACGGCCCTCCTCGACGACCATCGTCCGAACCTGTTTCCGGATCCGCGCCGGCGTGCAGTACGTCGCAACCACGTATTCGGCCCCCGATTCCGCATCTTCGGGCTGCTGACCGAACTGCTCGCGGTTCAACTCCTGAAACTCCTCGCGGACCAGCTTCGCGCGACGCGCCGAGGCGTCGCTTCGCACCACCACACCTTCCACCTGCATCTCCTCAGCCAGCGACGACGCCGGAAACGTGTACGTCTCCGGGTCGAATCCGTCGTCGAGACGATCGAGAATCGTTGCCGGAACGAACGACGAAGCGGTCGGCGCAGTATCGACACGGATCCGCTCGAACGCCTCCCACGCAGTATCAGTGTCGAGAAAGCCCTCGAAGGTCTCCTCGTAGGGATTTCTCGGCGGCGTCATTGTCTCGATTGCCGCATACGGGAGGACATCGAAGCCAACGAGTGCAGGCAGGTCGCGGTCGGTGTATCCGTAGTCGAGCGTCGAGTAGACAAGATTCTCGGCGTACACGATCAGCGGCCCCTCGTACTCGTCGTGGAGCGTGCGGAGAGCAGCGATATCGACGCCCTCGCGGAGACAGCGAACGGCACGATGCAACGCACCGTCGATCTCGTCCAGCGAGTCGCGGTGACTGCCCCGGACAGTTTTGCGAGTCCCGAAGATGAGACTCTCGACCCCATCGGCGGCACTGGCGACCTGGTCCGGATACTGCTCCGCGTATCGCTGATCGTACAGTGTGAATCGAAACGCGCTTCCATCGAACTTCTCGATGAGGGTCAGATCGTCAGCGGTAAACAACTCTGCCGGGACGACCGGATGGTCGTAGCGCGGAATCTTCGGATACACCTTCATGATTAGATTATATCACCGACATCCTCGTCAGGTGTGACAGATTATCGGTCCTCACGCTCGATCGAAAGCGTGACCCTATCACGAACTGTCACGATCAAGCATAGATCATTTTGACATCTGCTATTATGCGACATTATCACGATCTTCGAGGAACTTCCTCAAACAGTTGATGCTGGCTCTGGACCTACAGCCACTCCGCAGACCAAGCTTCGATTTCTTCGAAGACGGGGCGGAGCGACTGTCCTTTCTCCGTGAGCGAGTAGTACGTGGCGACGGGTGCGTCTTCTTCGAGCCGACGTGTGACAAAGTCGGTTTCTTGTAAATCATCAAGAACACGGGAGAGCGTTCGTGAACTTGCCCCGGTCGAGCGTTTGAGTTCGTTGAAACGTTTCTCATTGTCTTGGAGGTCGTGGAGGACGATGAGTCGCCACTGTGAGCCGATCTGATTCAACGAATCGATAACCGAACACGCCTCCTCGTCGTACCGTTCGTCAGTTTCGGACAGGCTGTTTGCTTGGGCCACTGGTTTGCTCCTTGAATGCTCGTAGGTGCTGCACCCCGAAATAGGTTCGCTTCCAAACCTGGTAGCATTATGAAACCTGAAGTAACACCGGCGTCACCGGCTAACATCGTCGCTTCCTGATAACACTGGTGTCAGATTAGATATAAGTAGGTTCCAGAACGAACTAGATATCGTTGTGATGGCAGCTACGATCGCACCACTGATCGCACCGCACACTAACCAGTCGCAGACGCAGGAGGGGAGCCAATAATGGCGATCGATGCAGGACTCGGCGCAATCGGATTCCTCGTCGCACGGGTACTCTTCGGCGGCCTCCTCGCGTTTCAGGGCCTCAACCACTTCCAGAACGCCAGCGCGATGAGCGGATACGCCCAATCGAAGGGTGTCCCTGCAGCCCGGGCGAGCGTCCTGTTTTCCGGCGGAATGCTCATCTTCGGGGGGCTCGGCATCGTACTCGGAGTGTTTCCATCGATTGCCGCGGGGGCAATCGCGGTCTTCCTCCTCGTTACGACGCCGATGATGCACGACTTCTGGGCAGTGCCCGAAGACCAGCAGCAGGATGAGATGACGAGCTTCATCAAGAACGTCGAGCTCCTCGGCGCGTCGGTGGTCTTCCTCGCCCTCAGCAGTGAGGCATGGGCGTACGCGCTGGGCATTGGTCTCGGGCTCTAATCGCCCACGAAACGCTTGATCGCCGAGATAGCCTTTCGAACAATACACTCAAACAACACATGACTACCGAAACACCCGGACTCCACCACGTAACATCGATCGCGAGTAATCCCCAGCGGAACGTGGATTTCTACACGGAAGTCCTCGGGTTGCGCCTCGTCAAACGGACCGTTAACTTCGACGACAAATACACGTACCACCTCTACTACGATGACGAGGTTGGCAACCCAGGTACTGTGTTGACATTCTTCCCGTTCGAGGGCGGTCGACAGGGCCGCGTCGGCCGTGGTCAGACGAGCGCCACCGCGTTCGTCATTCCCGATGGATCGGTCGACTACTGGGTCGACCGGCTCGAATCGAGAGATGTCGATGTCGACACACCGCATACCCGGCTCGGCGAGACGGTCGTCCCGTTCCGCGATCACGACGGCCAGCCGTTGGAACTCGTGACCGGCACGAGTGACATCGAACCGTGGGCCGACGGGCCGGTACCCGCAGACAAGGCTATCCGCGGATTCCACAGTGTGACGCTGGATTCGCTCAACCCCGAGCAGACGAGAGCGGTGCTTGAGACGTTGGGATACGAGTCAACTGCACAGGATGGAAACCGAACGCGATATCGGGCATCCGGCAACGGCACTCGCGCCTCGTTCATCGACGTTCTCGCTCGGCCGGATGCTCCGCGAGGCCAGCAGGGTGGTGGCACCGTTCACCATGTCGCGTTCCGAACGCCCGATACGCAGACCCAAGAGGAGTGGCGCGAGCTGCTTTCGAAAATCGGACTTCAGGTGACGCCTCAGAAGGACCGGCAGTACTTCACGTCGATGTACTTCCGAGAGCCCGGCGGCATCCTGGTCGAGATCGCGACCGATGGACCGGGCTTCACCCGTGATGAGTCCGTCTCGGAGCTAGGAACGGAACTGAAGTTGCCGCCATGGTTGGAGAACGATAGAGCGATGCTCGAAGAACGTCTTCCGGAGATCGAACCCGCCAGCGTACCGGAGGCGAACTGACGTGACTGGACCGCACCAAGACCACCCTCTCGTGACGGCCGGCGCACCCTTCGATGTCGCCGAGGCCGCACTCGTCCTCGTTCACGGACGGGGAGCGACCGCGCAGAGCATCGTCCAGATGGCCGACGAGTTCCACCAGGACGGAGTCGCGTACCTTGCGCCACAGGCTGCCCGGAACACGTGGTATCCGAACGCGTTCACCGCCCCCGTCGAGTCGAACGAACCCGGACGGATGTCTGGCTTACAGGCCATCGACGATGCCGTGAGTACAGCCAACGAGGCGGGAATCCCGACGGACCGCGTCATGGTGCTCGGGTTCTCCCAGGGTGCGTGTCTCGCCAGCGAGTTCGTCGCGCGCAATCCCATGCGCTACGGTGGGCTTGCGGTATTGAGCGGCGCGCTCATTGGTGACATCGTCGATCAGGACGACTACGACGGTGACCTCGAAGGGATGTCGGTATTCCTCGGCTGCAGCGATGTCGACCCGCATATCCCCGAAAACCGGGTTCACGAGTCGGCAGCCATCTTCGAGCAGCTCAACGGCGACGTGACCAAGCGCCTCTACGAGGGGATGGGTCACGGCATCAACCAAGACGAGATCGACCAGGTTTCCACGATGGTTGCGGGGCTCGTCGAATAGGAAGATCGCCGATCCGATAACGGCGAACGAGGCACAGACACGTCTCGCTGCGACGCTATGATCATACTCCCGTACCGGATTTTCAATAGAGCAGGAGTATGGCTGGTAGTAGCTGATATTCTGCGGTCACACCTGGATAACCTGGTTGTTCTAGTGTTAGCGAGTAGTTATGTATGTGCTCCACGTATCTCAATATGCAGTGCCAGGACCACTACTAGACAGTCGAACAGCAGTCATCACCGGTGGCGCAAGCGGGAATGGACGCTCTATCGCGAGGGCGTTTGCCGAGGAAGGCGCGAACATCGTCGTCGCCGACATTCAGTCGGACCCTCGCGAGGGCGGAACGCCAACCCACGAACTCGTTCAGGAAGAGTACGGGGTCGATGCGGTGTACGTCGAGACTGACGTGACGAGCCTCGAGGACCTCGAAACAGCCGTCGACGCGGCGGACGACCTCGGCGGTATCGACGTGATGGTGAACAACGCGGGCATCTTCCGCGAAGAGACGTTCACCGAAGTCGAAGAAGACGCCTTCGACCAGATGATGGACATCAACGTCAAGGGCGTCTACTTCGGCGCGCAGTACGCCGCTCGGAAAATGACTGAGAACGGCGGTGGAAGCATCATCAACATGTCGAGCAACGCTGGCTTGGAAGGCAGTGCCGGCTTCGTCACGTATTCCACGACGAAAGGTGCGGTCCGGCTGATGACGTACGCACTTGCCGACGAGCTCGGACCGGAGAACATCCGAGTGAACGCGATCCACCCCGGAGCTATCGAGACGGCGATGCTCAAAGACGACGTTCAGATCGTCGGGACAGAGGCCGAAGAAGGATACCGCCAGACGATCCCGCTGCGCCGGCTCGGCAGGCCCGAGGACGTCGCCGACGCCGCACTCTATCTCGCCAGCGACCTCGCGTCCTACGTCAGCGGGGAATCTCTGTACGTTGACGGTGGGATGACGAACTCCGGCTAATCAGCTGGCTCACGAAGTAGCCGCCGATCTCGTCGATCCGAACGAAGCGGTAGAACTTGAAGTACGCCAAATCGAGGATCAGTAACCGTACTTTCAGCCACGATCCAGTCTTGTCATGCGGTTTGTGCCTTAGTTGAACACAGATGAGCGTTTTTTGGAACGATTCTCACCCTAGCAACGTCGCTTCGGAACGATATCAGACGATTTTCCGTGAAAGCGTCGAGAACCTTCTTCCCTGAGCACTCAACCACCCGAACCGAGACACCGACGAACTCATACAAGAGATCGAGGGGGTCTTCGTCTAACGTGCGAAGTGAAGTAGATACTCACTGTTCAACCGATCGCTCACTGCTGTCATGTGATTCGTCGGTTAGCTAAAGACCGATGGAGAGCAGACAGAGCCGGGCGACGAGTTACGTCTCGACTCGGAACCGAACCTCGATCTCATCCGGACCGATGGCCGAGATTCCGTCGTCCGTCTCAGTCACGGTGAACTGACTGCCCGCTACTCGGTCTCGAATCGCCGCAAGCGCCTGGGGCTCTGGAAGGACCACTTCGAACCAGGACAGCCCTCTGCCCCTGACTGGGGCCGTACGATGGTGCCACGTGTTTGCACCGAGATGGTGGTGGTACCCTCCAGCAGACACGAACGACGCGTTCGGCACGGCCGTTTGGACGTCAAATCCGAGAGTATCGACGTAGAAGTCGCTGAACGTCTCAAGCGAGGTGACTTCCAGATGCACGTGCCCGACATCTGTTCCGACTGGGACTCCTGGCTTGCCTGTGGCAGCCGCTTCCACTGGGTCGAGGTCGATGGAGTAGGTCCCGATTTGGACCCTTCCGTCGTCGGCGATGGGCCACTCCTCACGGGGAAAGTCACGGTAGATTTCGACGCCATTTTCCTCCGGATCAGTGAGGTATAACGCCTCACTGACGTCGTGGTCGGCCGCACCACTAAGCTGCCAGCGGTTCCGTATGCGCGTCAACGCGTCACCTAACGCGCCACGCGAGGGAACTCTGAATGCGGTGTGAAAGAGTCCCGCTCCCGACCGGTCTCGTGCGAGTGCGTCCTCATCTCGCTCCAGAACGAGGAGCGGCGTCTTCTCGATGCCAAGGATTGCTGTCGTCTCGGAGTGACCGAGGACACTCAGACCAACGACCTCCCGGTAAAATGCGACCATTTCACCGAGGTCCGACACCCGGAGTGCGGTTCGGCCTATTCGAGTTTCGGACGGGAGCACGTGCGAATCTGAGTCTGATTGCATTCTCGTTCGGCCTCCAGTGCTGGAGGCTCGTTCTGTCTGCTCCATCAAACCTCTTTCTCCGGCTGTCCGCCGGTCGTTCGGATGATCTGCCCAGTAACGCCCTCGTTCGCCAGCAAGTGGAGGACGACGTCCGTGATCGCTTCGGGCGCAGTCCACTCAGAGAAGTCGGCGTCGGGCATCGCTTCACGGTTGCCTGGCACGTCGATGAGGAACGGGGCAACCGCATTGACCCGCGCGTCGAGTTCGACGTCAAGCGATTCAGCCAACGTTCGAACCGCCCCCTTCCCGACATCGTACGCGAGCGTCCCCCCAACAGGATCGAGAGCGCGATCAGAACTGAACAGAACGATGCTACTTTGTTCATCGAGCTGATCCGCAAAGGCCTTGGCGGTCAGAAACGCGGTCGTTGCGTGACGACTGAGCGTAGCTTCGAACGTGCCTCCATCGGTATCGCTAACGGTGCCCATCGAGAATCCGCCGGCGAGACCGACGATGTGATCGACCGACCCATATTGCTCGTGGACAGTCTCAGCGAAGGCTTCGATCGCCGGCTGGTCGGTGAGATCGACCTGATGATACGAGACTGCGCCGGACTGGTCGCTATGTTCTTCGACATCGGTTCGCTCGGTTTCGGTGACGTAAGTGCCGATGGCGGTGGCTCCCTGGTTGACGAGTGCATCGGTCACGTATGGACCCATGTTGCCAGTGGCACCGGTCACGAGCACTGTCGCGTTTTGCAGTTCCATTACAGTACCTAGTTTGGTTCCAAACTCATATATAGCTCAGGCAACAATAGTGTGACCAGGTTATGGCGACCCAACCACCCTCGGTTGATGCTGATGAAGAGTCCGATGTCGAGCGGCGTAATGCGGATGTCTGTACCGTCGTTGGGGCAGTCGAGGAAGTGGGCTCGAAGTGGAAACTCGTCATCCTGAATGACCTCCGGGATGGCGAAAAGCGGTTCAACGAACTCAAGCGGTCAACGGGAGCGAGTTCTCACACGCTTTCGCGCGTCCTCGATGGATTGGAGGAGAACGGGTTCGTTGACAACCGCGTGGAGTTGGAATCGCCAGTCGCAAGCTACTACACGTTGACCGAGAAGGGGAGCGCACTCTGTCCTGTGTTCGATGCACTCGACGAGTGGGGAACAGACTGGCTCGGATCGACCGGCGAGTGATCTGAAACCACCGAGTTGCTGCATATACTCTCTGTATCTTGCACAGCGATTTCAACAGGGCGGCATTTCGTGATGTTGGAACGTGCGAAGACTTCCGCTTTTTCCTATAGCAGGGCAGTATAGCGGATGTGCTCGCTGTCTCACCTTCGGTGAAGAGCGTCTCTCTGGCTCTCGATCAATCAGGGGACGGTGAAGCACTATCGGCGAGAATCGATGCGTAGCCCTCAATATGTACTCTTTCGTAAGCGGAAGTAGTGATTCAAGGCTTCAGTAGAGTACTGTTCGTTGACCCATTTGCCGTGATGAACACGATCGGACTGGTCGCGTTCGCACTCGTCGGATCGGCGAAAGCGATCCGCGAGGAGTTCGATTTGTTCGGGATTACTGTCGTCGGCCTCGCAATGGCGTTTGCCGGCGGGGTGACGCGAGATCTCCTCGTGAATCGTGTTCCGTTGGCACTCCAGTCGCCGATCGAGATCAGCCTCGGACTGCTCGGTGTGGCCTTGGCGCTCGGATTGAGCGTCGTGCTCGATTCCCCGGACGACCATCCGATTTCGCTTCTTTCCGATGCCGTTGGACTCGCTGCGTTTGCGACGACTGGTGCTATCGTTGCAACGGACACTGGCGTTTCCGCGTTCGGTGTCGTCGCTGTCGCAACGATCAACGCGGCCGGTGGCGGCGCGTTCGCGGATATTCTGCTGGATCGGTCCCCGTTTATCCTCTTTGATGACTTTTACGCGAGTTGTGCCGTGCTGGGCGGGAGCGCATACTGGCTCGTGGTCACCGCTGGCGGGGCTGGAAGTACCGCTGCGGGAGTGTGTGCAGCGGTGACCGTCGGGATACGACTGGCGGCAATCAACTACGGCTGGGGACTCCCCAACGCACAGATACTGGGACTGGCGCGTCAAGATGGCGATGACAACCGATAGCCCGATTCAACGACGTGATGGACGATTCAACAGCAGGCTTATACCCCTCAGAAGACCCCTTTTCACATGAGCCTCGAAGAGACGGTTGATTATCTTGCCGAGGAACTCGACCTTGAGCGAAGCGAGCACGTCCGCGAGGTCGGACAGTCAGTCGCAGAGCTTCGCGACTGATCAGAACCGTTCTCTGAAGTCTCGTTCGACGAGTCCTGTCTCCAGATACTCGATAAAGCCCTGCTTCGAAGGGCCTGGTTGATCGATGAGCTCCACTGTCTCTGCATGTTCAAGCACTGCACGAGCAAACTCCGTGCAGTGCTCTTCGTGCTGTTCAGCGTAGGGTGGAGCATGTCGAGATCTGAGGCTCCAAACCGTCACTCGGTGATCAGTCCGACGACGTCATCGACAGTGAACAGGTAGAGATCGTCCCGCTCCGATGCAGCCTCGTCGACTGCAGACGTGAATCCAGATCGACTGAACAACGTATACTCGTAGTCCGGGTCAGTACCGCTATCCGGGTGCCAATCGACCAGTGACGCGTCGGATTCGAGCTGACTGAGAACGTCATAGCCGACCGCATCCTGCTGGAACTTCGCCTCACCGACCACGAGTGTCTCTCCGTTCGTCGGAGCGACGATATCGATCTCGCTCCCGTTGCCATTCCACCAGTTCCCGGGTTCCTCAACGAACCGATGCTCGTCGCCGAACGCGTACAGGACCGCGTGCTGGCACAACTGTTCGAACGTCCCACTCACGAAATCAGACAGATCTGGTTCGATGAGGTCAGCATAGGCGTCTTCGCCGTACACTTCGTACCGCGCTGTCCGTCCATAGACGAATCGGAACCAAAATTGGAACAATGGATCGGCGATCGTGTATCGCCCTTTGCGGCTCCGAGCCGGATCGACGGTCACCGGATAGTGGCGCTCGATGATACGCAGGTCGTTCAATCGGTCGAGGTAGTATCCGAGGCTACTGCTGGTGATTCCGGCTCCCTGTGCGATCTCGTTCTGTGCCCGGTTCCCTTCCGCGAGCGACTTCAAGATCGCAAAGTAGCGATCGACCTCCTCCAGCTCTCGGTGAAGCACGTTTTCGGGTTCCTCATGGAGCCCTCCATCACGCCGGAGCAGCGTTCTCGTGACGTTCTCTTCGAGCGACTCATTATCGCTGACCGCGCGCAAATACTCCGGCGTCCCGCCAAAGACACCGTAGGTCATCACCTGTTCAGCGGGGGCGTATTCGGGAAAGAACGCCATCGCCGCGGCGAAGCGGAGCGAACCGACTTCGATCTCCCCGTTCGGACTCTTGGTAACGCGACCGTACAGCGGGGCTGTTCCTTCGAGAGCGTACTCGTGCATCATACCGATCGCCGAACCCGTCAGCACGAACGCCGTCGCGGTTGCTTCGGCAGTGTGATCCCAGACACGCTGCAGGATCGACGGAAGGGCGTCCGTCTGCTCAACGAGATACGGAAACTCGTCGACGATGACGACTGCATCCTGCTCGGCCAGAAATTCAAACAGCGGTTCCCACTCCTCACGGATGCGGGTGATCCCCGGATACACCTCCGCAGCGTCGTTGATGAACGATGCAATCTGTTGGTCTGCAGTCCCTCTGGTTGCCTGGTAGTACACAGCGTCATCGCGATCACGAATCGACTCGATCGCGAGCGTCGTTTTCCCCATCCGCCGTCGGCCCCACACCACTGCCAATGCGGCAGTATCGCTCCCGTAGAGTTCCTCAAGGCGCTCCAGCTCCCGTTCCCGGTTGACGAACCCAGTCATCACACCCGCTTCGAAGAGCACATACAAAACAGTTCTCCTAAGATAGCCTCGGCTAACTTAGTTTGAACTAACGTAGACCAGAATATTGTTGGGCCCGACAGCACTGGGGACTCCTTCTCCCATCAGCTCGAATTGTCTCTGCTCAGGGATCAGCAGGGGGAGCTTGAACTGCATACTCCTCAGCGAGGTCAACTACATCGTAGACGTGGATGCCGGTTTTGAACCAGAGCAGCCGCTCAGCTCCGAGGTCGATGTCCTCGCTCGTGCAATCCAACTCCTCGGATACCGCGAGCACCAGATTCTCCACATTAGCCTGACGGACCTTGGCGAGCTTCTCATCGAGGTATTCGGGCGTCCAGAAGCCCACTATCTCGAGGATTGCTCGACGGCCGTCGGGATGTTCGAGCGCGAAGTCCGGCAGCATCACCTCTGGTCCCAGATCGATCACGTCGTCTTCGCGGGCCAGTTCCCAGTCGGTGTTCGCCCGCTCCCACTTGGTCGCGAGCGTGCGTTCGAGATCGCTGTCGAACTGGCTGCCACCACTGTAGTGTGTTTGGAGTCTCGATGTCTGATCCAGCGTCAGTTCTCGTGTTTCGTTGGCTGACTCGTCAGTGAGAATCTCCGCGGTAAGCTCCCACCGCTCGCAGTGGGGCAACGCGGGCAGGAAGTTCGCCATCCGGATGCCGTACTTGCGCGACTGGCGGAACAGCGAGGCCGGGCCATCCAAGATCGCTTCGTACCCAGCGGCGAGGTCCGTACTCGACACGCGCTCGCCGTGCTCGTCGATCGGATAGATCCGGTGCATCAACCCGAACAGCTTCACGTAGCTAAATACCGTCGCGAAGTGGTCCCAGACCCGGATGCGCAACTCGGTCGCGTCGTACAGTACCGCCTGGGCGAGCGCGAGGTTATAGCGATGCAGCAGCCACTCGACGATGAGGGCCTTGCCTGTGTACGCCTCCTCACTCTGGCCAGTCAACTGAGTCGTGCTGGTCGTCCCATCCGTATTCAGTTCGACCGACTCGGCGACCTGATCGCCGAAGCGCACGAGCCGGTTGTTCGCGTCGAGATCCGCATACATCCCCTGATGGCACTCCGCGAGCGAGATGCCAAGCTCGTCGGCGACCGCCGTGTAGACATCGAGCTTCTGGGCATCCTCACCGAGCGTCGGCTGCCGGACGATCGGATACGAGTCATTCGCGTGTTCGAACAGCCGCTGGCGAATCTCGCGCGGCTCGACAGCCGCCACCGTTTCGAAATCGCACTCGTCGCGCAGCAGTTTCGCCAGGCCCTGAATGATCTTGTAGTCGGTATCCGCCACCGTCAGTTGGTCGATCGCGGTGTCGAGGTCGGCTTTCGGCTCACCGACGTGCGTCTCGAACAGTTCGGTCAACTCGCTCGCCGTCTCCTGGTACCGAGTGTCGTCGGGATCGATGAACAGCGGCGTTACCTCGCCGTCAGATGACCGTGAGCGCGCGAGGTCGGCCGTCAGCATGGCTCCTGTCTCACTATGGCGCTCACGATCGTAATCACGGTCACGCTCCTGCCTCGACCCCTTCACGGCGGCGCTGAGAGACGTAGTTCTCCATCGTGTCCGTGGCGATGATCTCGTAGAGTCGCGCGGGCTGGCGCTCGTCGGTAGGCCGCAGGATGCGACCGAGGCGCTGGGCGTACTGGCGTTTCGACGCGCTCCCCGAGAGGATGATCCCGACGTTCGCCGCGGGCACGTCGATCCCCTCGTCGAGCACCTGCGACGTCGCTAAGATCGAGTACTCACCACTTCGGAATCGTTCGAGGATCTCCGTGCGTTCGTCGGTCTTGGTCTGATGAGTGATACAGGGGACGATGAACTCCTGAGAGATCTCGTAGGCGAAGTCGTTGTTCGCGGTGAAGATGATCGTGCGGTCGTCGTGATGGCGCTTGAGCAGCGTATCCAGTGTGTCGAGTTTCTTTGCCGCTGTACGTGCAAGTTCCTCGGCGCGCTGCTTGGCGATCAGCGCCCGGCGACCATCCGAATCGTAGGAGGTGTGCGCGAGGAACTCCTGGTAGCCCTCGGCTTTCCAGAGGTCGAAGTCGTGCGTGTCGACGTACTCGCGATAGAGGCCGTACTCCTCGTCGTACTGGGCGCGCTCGTCGTCGGTCAACTCGACCTGCATGTGGATGGTTTCGTACTCGCTGAGATACTCCCCAGCGAGCTCGTCGACCTCCTCCTCGTAGACGACGGGACCGATCAGGCCGGTATCTTCGAGGAGTTCGTGGGCATCGTCGGCGCGCTCGTAGGTAGCCGTCAGGCCGAGACGGTACGGCGCGATGGTCATTTCGGGGATCTGTCTGTAGGTCGGGGCTGGCAGGTGGTGGATTTCGTCCGCGATCAGCAGGCCGAACTGATCGCCGTACTCGTCGATGTAGCGATACGCGCTGTCGTAGGTCGTCACCGTCACGGGTCTGATCTCGTGAGTCCCCCCACCGAGCACGCCGACTGCCTGTTCGGGCCCGTCTCCGCCCTGATGGGGCAGTTGATCGCCGAAGGCGTTGGTGAGGGTGGCGTGCCACTGGTTCATCAGGTCGATCGTCGGCGCGACCACGAGCGTGGCGACACCAGCGTCGGCGATCGCCTGAATACCGAGAAACGTTTTCCCACTCCCGGTCGGGAGCACGACACTACCTCGACGGTCGTGGGTTCGCCACGCATCAAGCGCGGCCTGCTGGTACTCTCGGGGTTCGATCTGGAGGGCGGGATCGAGCGCGAGTTCGGGGTACGCCCGAGCCGTATCTTCGACCGCAACAGTAGCCGATTGGATGGTTTCTTGGTGAGCTGATTCCTGTGCAGCAGAGGTGGAATCATCGTCATCCCATGCGTCAACCCATTCGAGCACGTTGTGATAGCGATACGCGGGCACACGGTACTCCTCGACTCGGTCGTCCCACTCCGCGTACGGAACCTCCTCACTGGCCTCCCGTAGTAGGAGCGTGCCCCCGTCGAACTCGATCCGCATCTGAGAGATATCACAACCGGGACCCGAATAAACCATACTGATTGGCGAGGGACGTTCGTGTTCGTACCATCTACCAGTACTTCTGTGGGCACAGAGGGGATTCCAGTGGGGACAGAGCCACGGCTGTCAGCGTTCGAGCCAGTATTGCCAGTCGGCGATCGCTTGTTCGGTGGCACTGCCGACGTCAACAGGTTCGAGTTGCTCGAGGGGCGCGCCAAGTGTTCTATCCATCCACTTGATCGTCACGAACTGCTGGCTGAGCGTCGGCTCTGTCGAGGACATTCCAACCACACGGACGGTTTCGCCTTCCTCCAAGGGCGATTCCTCGCGCTCGGTGCGACAGCGCGCTTCGAACGGGAACTCCAGCGTGTCGTCGAGGGAGACGTGCCAGCCCATCGCCTGCTCTTCCCGGCCGTAAGCGTCGACGACGATTTCCATCTCAATGCGTTCGTCTCGCTCTTCGTCTCTCTCGGATCGTGTCATAGCCCGCCAGTACTCACCCCAGACGTAAGATGCTCGGGGCGGGCAAACCCACCCACCAACCTATCCGGAGGGCGTTCAATCGTTACCGTAAACGTACGGCTACCACAGTCCTACCAATACAGCCATCCCGAGGAGTTACGCGGCTGTGTCCTGAACCCCCCGTATGGAGCGCACACCCGCCGCGTTCTCCGAGGCCCTCTGGTCCGGCGATACCGACCAGGTGAATCGCGTAATCGATGAAATCCATGAGATGGAACTCGAGGATCAGGCCGAACTGTTCGATGAGAGCTTCGAGATCTGCCGGGAACTGTATGCAAACGGCGATGGCTACCAGCGCCAAGCGGCGATCCGCTTCGCAGCGGAACTCTATCCCAAACTGGCGTTCCGAACGGTCGGCTCGGAGTTCACCGACGATGCATTACCGGGCGACCACACCACCGACGAAACAGCCTCCCATCGCCAACGACTCCGCGAGTTGTATCTCGACGCACTCACCGACGATGACGGTCGCGTGCGGCGCGCAGCCGCCAAGGCAATCAAGGACCTGGCGCTGACTGCCGAAATCATCGAGGCCGAGAACGAACTTCAGCGACTCGTTGAGGAACTCGAGTCGCTCAAGGCTAGCCACACGGACCCCGAACGAAAGCACATCCAGCAGGCGTACGAAAACGTGACCTTCCACACCAACAAGCCGTTTTCCGTGCTCTCGAACGCAATGGACGGGATCTTCGATGAGAGCCCCCCTCCACGTGGATCGTGATTCCGATGTCTGGATCGGTCGACTGACACCGAGGACTATCGGTTCGCGCATAGATGGCCGCTGAAGCACAGTCCGGATTCACAGCATCGCAACGTGTTCTAACCGCCATTCGTCGTTCAGGGCTTTCGTGCCATCGTCTTTCCCCCCAGTAGTGAGCAACCCCACGTGATACAGCTGGGCCTTGAACTGGAAGTACGCTCCCGATTTGTATATCGCCGGCTTCTCCAACTGTGCTTCATCGAGGTCGCCATCGGGCGTGAGCACGTTCTCGCGCTCTCCAGAGGTGATGAACACTTCTACGCCGAGAGGTTTGTTGAGTCGACAGGCACGGCTCACGAGAGCAGGAAGCCGCACACTCTCCGTCCCATCCTCGTGGATCTGTTCGAGCGAATCGACGATCAGACGCGTCGGTTCGTACTGTATTGCTGCTGCGCGTGCGAGCTGCGCCCAGCGTGGTGCGAGTTCCGTGAATCGGGTTCGCTTTCCTCTCCACTCAGTAAATCGGTCGAGAGCGGCAGGGATGCTTCCACACTGCTGTTGGGCAAACCGAACCACCTCCGCACCGAGGTGGGTCAGATACTCATCATCACTCCGAGAATCGATCAATCCTAACAGGATCGCCCCACGACGGCCATCTGATACCGCGCGAATAACGTTCTCAGCGTAGATCTCGCTGGTATCACCGCTGGCCGCAACTGCCAGAGCATACCCGAGGAAGTTCTTCGGGTGGTTCACTGGAAAACTCCCTTCTGTGAGTTGGTGGGTGCTCGCTTGAAATCGGAGGGCCTCGATCCCCGTCGAGAGGTCGCCCGCACCGGTCACACGAGCCGCTTCAAGGAAGTCGACACTCTCGTCAGTGTGAACACCGAGCACTCCGATGTTGAGGTCGCGGGCTAACGAGCGCGCTGTCTGGGTGACGCTTTCGGCCGGAGCAGCTACGTATCCCAGATTGACTTCCGGAAGATGTGCGTGAGCCTGCTCGATACCACGGCCGATGTCCGCGTTCTGCGGCGTCGTGTTGTGGCCCTTGGCTTCGACAGCGACGACCGGATCACTAGCTGCATCACCGTTTAGAACACCTGTCGGCGGTGCCCCAATCCCGAGCAGATCCGGCTCGCCGGATGCGAGTCGCAGTGCGTTGAACGGCCGTAACTGGTCATGGACCGCAGATGGCACCGGCCAGCTTCCCCACGAGTCGAGCGTAAACTGCGTATCAGTGACTGCATACCGGCGTGGCCGATTCTCGATATCGGGATACAGGGCGGTCTTCGCCGCAGCGAGAACAACTGGTTCAGCGAGGCGTGTCCCCATCTCTACTCACTCTCTGTGGCAGTCTTCGAGGTCCACCTGTTCATCTGGCGTGTCCTCTCCCAGCAGCCGTTCGAGCAGTGACATAGCACTCGGTAGTAGCATCAGCTATCCACTTTGGTGTTTCCGATGTACGTCTGATCCCCCTCCAGAGCCCCCGACTAGTTGTGAGACGGAAGAAACCTACCTGTACGTGCCTGTCTCCTTGAGTTAGACGGACTCCGTCTTTGGTCCCGCGGCGGAACGAGAATACGTCCGGTTGAGAATATAAATAACTCCAGTTACCGGAATTCCGGTTAGATATATAAGTGACCGCGATAACCTAGACAGAATGCTTCTCGAAAAACCTGCCCGCGAGCGGGGATTCAAAAAGGAACGGCTCCACCGGATCCTTCTGAATCACCCCGACGGCGAACTCAGCCGGTACGAGGTCGCCAAACAAGCCGGTGTCTCCTCGTCGTGGGCCTACGAGTACCTCGACCGTCTTGCCGGCGAGGAACTCCTTGACGAGACAACCGTCCTTGACCCGCCAGCACTCTACGAGTACTGGCAGGAGACGCGTGTCAAACCGAACGCGGTCCGAGTCTCGCTCCAACAGCCACTCAACAGGATCCGCGAAGCCGGTCTCGACTACGCGCTCACCACCGACGAGGCCGAGCAGGTTCACCAGGGGTTCCTCTTTGCTTCGACGGCTGCGTTCTACGTGCGAGAAGACGACATCGACAACTGGCTGGACCTCGTCGAGCAGAAGGGATTCGTCGGCGGCGGCAACACTGAACTCCGTGCCACCGACGAACACGTCTTCTACAACGCCCAGACCGTCGAGAGCGTCAGAACCGTCTCTATCCCCCAGCTGATCGTCGATCTACTCGATGAAGACGGGCCAGCGGTCGAGGCCGCGAACCGATTGATCAATCACCACCACGGGCTGGCCAATGAGTAGGGCGGATCGCGGTCAGTACGCCGAGACAGTGACCCGCCTCTCCGAAGGCGAACTTCAGGATGTTCTGAGCGTCGCCGAGCCCCCCCATCTGTCTACTTGGCGGCTGGGCGGTCCACATCCACGTGACCGACGGGTTTCGAGAGGCGCACGACCGGGACTACATCGGCTCCCGCGACATCGACATCGGGATTCACGTCGACCAACAGTGGACCGAAGAGACTATCACCGACTCGCCGGTCGCCGAGACACTCGACCGCATCGAAACCCAACTGGGGTACAGTCGAGGTCGGTTCGGGTTCTACCAGCAGTTTCACCGGGATACCGGAGAGCGATTAGACGACGCTCGAGCCCGGAAGTTGGCGTCTCACAACGTGTTTCGGGTTGACATCGACGTTCTCCCTGATACAACGGAACTCGACGCGTTCGAGGACGCCTTCGGGTTCCGGCCACCCGCAGAGCCACTGCTCGAACCCGTGTTCACGGACGGTATCGGTGAACCTCTCGACGAACACGTCGAGTGGGCGGTACCAGAGGAGGTTCAGATCGCACCAGCAGCGACGCTAGCCGCGATGAAAGTGCGAGCATTCCCTGACCGTGACAAGAGCCACAAACGCTTGAAGGACCTTGCCGACTTGCACGCCCTCCTGTGGTACGTCACCGAGTACAACGACCTCAAAACCGCGGTCCAGGATCAGATCACCACCGACGACGGTGCGGCCTTCGAATCGACCGTCGGAACGGATCTCTATGATCGAACAGCACGCCTGATCGACGTCGACCCGACCATCGTCCAACAGTCAATCGAGCGTCTGTTCGTCTGACCGGTTGGTGCTCCGAATTACGCGTACAAGGGGGTCAGCGATTCATTCCGTACTTTGCACTGTCCATCACCGAGATCGCTGATCGCCATCTCCTTACTAACGAATGGCGCGCAATCATTCTCCCGGGATCGCCACCGTTGGTAAGGTTCACCGACGCTACAGTCCGTCGCTCCCGCTGTGAGTTTCCGTCTTCACCAGCAAACACCACCAGTCAGAGAATGCCCGCATCAGAGGTCGCGGGCCTGGACGGTCTTGCGATCGTTATCCTCAGCACGTTGGGCAGCGTCGTCGAGCAGGTCCGACACCTCATTGTCAAGCGCATCGTAGAAGTCCGACGAGACGTTCTGGTCTGCGAGGTGCTCCTTCACGGCCGCTTTGACGATGGTATTCGCCATGCCATATCTCCCGCTGGTCGCTACTTATAGCCTGTCGAAGCACGTCGAAAGTGGAAATCGCCCATTTTAGCCCGTCTTGTTACTAATGAGAGCGGTGTGAGGATTGGGGCATAGCAAGCAACTCCCTGGGCTGATGCCCTCAACCTGAGGCAAGCCTTCAGCGTGGTCTCGGACCGAAACAGATGAACTACGCTCCAGTCGTCGAGAGCAGGCTCCCAGCCACACTCGCTAATTCATCAGCGTTCGCTTCACGAAGCCGCTCGTCGCCGAGCAGCAATCGCAGCCGTGGACGCCCTACGTCGATCGGCTCCTTTTCGGTCTCGATCAGCCCCTGGTCTTCGAGCCGGTTTTTCACTCGCGAGAACGTCGCTCTGCTCGCCACACCCACGTCTTCACCCCATGTCGAGACATCGTAGAGCATCTTCTCATGCTTCGCTGCCGCCAGCACACTCACTTCGACTTCATCGAGTGCACTCTCAGTCCCACGTGGAGTCGCAACTGCTCCAATCATCGCTTCGAAGTCCGCTTCCATATCTGCACCGAACTCCGTCGTGAGCGAGTCTGCAACCCGCGACCACGCCGGTGTCCGCAACCCGAACTCCGTCCCAACTTCCCACACACTACGCCACCGCTCGGAGACAGCGTCGACGAACTCGCCATCGTCGCTCACGAGCCCAGCAACCGTCCGACCCGTTGGGACTACTGAAATTACCACTTCCTCCATGACGACGAGAGCGTTCTCGAACAATTCGTGGGTCGTTCGCAGTGAGAGTGTCTCGGCCGCAACCAACTCTGCTGCCATGCTCGCGAGTTCGAACTCACTCCGGAGCGCTTTCAGCACCGACTCCTCTGTCATCAACTGGACTCTCGGCGGGTCGTCGAGATCTGCCAAAACCTCGACCAGTGCTTCGACGCTCTCCGCATTGAATCCGACAGCGAATACCTCACCGCCCTCGTTTGCAAAGATGTCGCTGAACAACCCCTCTCGTGATGACTCAACGGTGTTCGTACTGATTGCCATTAGATGAGATAAGTCTTTACGCTATATCCACCTTTTGAATTGTAACTTCTATCTTCATCTCTGTATCAGACAAATAATGGAATCCACCGTAGTATCCTTCCAGAACCCGAACGACTATGGGAGGTGTCGCGGAATGCCCTCGTAGCGATACAATCGCGGGCCCTTAGCTCAGTGGTACGAGCGCTCGGCTCATAATGGCACTCTGGGTCCACCGTGCTCTCACATGGATCCCCCTGCTGGGAGACACGGAGTGGTCGTTGGTTCGAATCCGACAGGGCCCATCCTGACTCCTCACGACGCGCACGCGAAGCCTCCCAACAGGCGGTCGACACCGTGAGAGAAACTGGTCCTCACCTGGCTGAGTAAGCAGGCGAGCTGGCTGCGATGCCGTCTGCCGGCTCGACCGGACGGGTTCCGGTTGTCACTACCGTCGCGGAGACATCGAAACTACTCACCAGTCCTCCGTCCCCACACCCGTCTGCTGCTCGTGCGTGTCAGTTGCGCCGTTGGGACTTCGCCTCTCGAACACCACCGTTCTCACGGATCATATCTGGACAGTTCGGGCACACCCGCACGGTAGCCATCTCAGGCGGGGCAAACACTCGCACGTACTGTTCAGTCACGAAGTCACCGCAATTCTCACACTCAGGCATGTCTGGGTGCTCTCACAACACTCCGATATAGCCACCGACTTTCACGAGACTGATCGGATAAGTGATCAGCCCGTGTCTCGAACGCGTCGCCTTATTTCTGCACTTTCGCAGTGTTGCTCTCAGTGAATTGTTGATCGATTGTAAACCGTCGCTTGAGTTCCACTACTACCCGTCCTCCCAACGTTCTCAATTGCGAGTGGGTGTCGGAATCGACCGATCGACCGGCTTGCGGTCGCTCAACGCTATACCCACCGCACTCCGGACAAGTGTAATGCTCAAGGTCGAACGCTTCGCCACACCCGCGGCAAACGTACTGGGAATCGGCGTCTTCCTCCTGTTTCGGATTGGTGAGTACTCCCATGTTCCACCCAATATATCAGTACAACGGCCATAAACGATATATGCTTTGTGGAGAAGCCGGTCACACTCATCTGTCTGAACGAGTGGATCAGTTCGGCCAGACACCCGGCTCAAGCCACTTCTCATCGCTACATCGAGTACAAACCCAGACCATCCGCGGCGGTTGTTCTCGGGGCGTGATTCCGAATCGGTCCTCGGTCGTGATCCCCTCTGGTTCGTAGTCGTGCCATCCGAATCGGCACCCCCACTCCAAGATAGCGGTCATACTCATTGATCTTATATCATCTCATGCTGGTGGCCATCAAATCAGCTTCTGTCAGCTCTCACCGAACGCACTACCAGGCGAGAACTCTGTTAGATCCTCGATTTCCTGTTCCAACCGATCGATCTCTTGGCGAAGCACATCGGCTTCCGGATCGTCGCTCACTGCGAGCCGGTCCTTGAGCCCCTGCAAGCGCGTCTCCTTACGCTCCTCGTCGACGTCGGCCTTCCGGACGTACTCGCTCTCCGAAACATCGTAGACGGCCGACTCCGGTACGGAGACCACATCCAACGCTTCGTCGACCTTCCCGCGGTCGACGCCCATCACCTGCTCGCGATCGATTCCCGTACCCTCGAACGCTTCGAGCACGGTCTCGTCGTCTTTCAGCGAGCGATTCTGGCGCGTCGTCCGCTGGACCGATCCATACTGGCCATGGGCTGGCCGGTCGTGTTGGACGCGATCCAGCAGCACGTCGGTCACGTCCTGCCGGAGATCGTTCGCATTGCGCTGGACATCCGACAACAGCGTGTAGAGATTAACCAGCGCCGGCGTCTCTACCGCGTCGAGAGCACTCATCTCCTCCCGTTCGAGCGCGTCGATCAACAGAAGCATGTCCGCATAGACGTCGATGTCCGGCTCCTCTCGGTCGGTGGATTCACTCTCCTCACTCATCGAGAGGTGGGGCGCGTCGTCCAGCACCGTGTTCTCGTCGACTTCATCGAGTTCGGTCAACGTCCCCTCGCGCTCGTCGAGCACGTACCGTGGGTGGAGTGCAAGCACCGCCGCGTAGGGCTCGGCCTTCGGTGGGAGCCGATCGAGCTCGTAGCCTTCGGGTGCCTCGTGAGTGTGCTCGGCGAGTGCTTCGAACTGCTCGCGTTGGAGCGGTTGCGAATCGCCCGAATCAACGTCCTCGATGATGATTCGGGGCACCTGGACGTCAGTGATCCGAAAGCGCCTCGACGCCAGCGGCGTGATCAACGTGGCGTCGTCGGGGAGTTCCTCACAACGCTCGCAGAGCGTTCCCCATGTCGCATCGAACGGAATCGCCATACACCCTCCTCAGAGAGCCCACCTCAAAATAGCCGTGGGCCACACACCGGATTTCGGGAGACAGTTCCGCCGCTGTGGCGCGTTCCCGTTCCAGCGACTCGCCGGTATAGAGAGCACTTCGGTACGGACAAGTGAGCCAGTCAGTCTCCTGGACCGATGTTGTAGTGAGCAATCTCGCTCGATCCACACCTCGGACAAGACTCCGTGTCGGGCTCGACGCTCGCACCGCAGTCACGGCACTCGACAAGAGATATCCGCGGCGAATCAGATAGGAGCCGTCTCATTGTCTGTATCATAGTTGGAAAGGGAAAGCGAGCGTGTGACGTGCTCTTTTGAGGTCGGACCATTCCGCCCTCGTTCGCTGGCTATTCAGCCGACGATTATAGGGACTTCCCTACAGCAGTGAAAGTGAAATCGGCCGGAAAACCTCTGGAAGCTTCCCGGTCGGACTACTCGTCGGTCGGCGTAATCCGAACGCGGTCGTTGACGTAGTAGATGCGCCCCCGATCGTCGAGCACTTCAAGCGCGTGAGCAGCATCCGACTCGGTATATCGGTCGTCGTCGGCAAGCAGTGCTTTGGCTTCGGCTTTCGGGAGGCCATCACTCTCGTCGTCTGCATCGCCGACCGCCTCAGTCAGGACGGTGAGGGCATCGTCGGCGAACGGCGGGAGTCGCCGCTCTCGGTCCATATGGGCGTTTTGACTCGGGGTATATGAATCTGTGTCAGACAGCGGCGTTGCTACAGCCCTTCGAGGTGTTCGATCCCCTGTTTCGCAACGTTGGCTTCTGTGACCGTCTCGGGCATCCACTCGGGACTGTCCTCTGGCGCGGCCTCACGCCACGCCCATCCCTCGTAGATGTGGAGTTTGTGCGTCCCCCGCTCGCGGAGGCGGAACTCCTCTCTGGGTGCTGCGTCCTCGCTCTCGCTGGGGTCGAGCTTTCGGGCAGCCTTCAACGCTGCCTGCCGAGGCACCTTCCCGGTGAACACGCTGGTTTCCTCACCACTCTCCTCGCGCAGTGCGAAGTTCCGCTTATCATCCGCCTCTCTTGCCATAGTTTCATTCCTCCAAGCGTATCCATCAGAGGGAGTAGGATAAGATTATCCCCCGCAGTAATGGGGTTTCCTCAGAGGAGTGTCGAATTCCGAGAGCGTTTCACTCGCTTTCGCCGAGTGTCTCCTCGGCGAATGAACCGTCGAAATCGTCCGTTCCGGAGTCGGTGGAATCTGACGAATCGTCGCAAACCCGCGCGAACGCCACGTTTTCTTTGGCTTGTTCGATCTCAATGGTCACCTCCTCGTCCGGACGCGTCCCGGGGACGATCACGACGTATCCCCGATCGATTTTCGCGATCCCATCACCCTGATCGCCTAGTGATTCGATCGTCACATCACGGATGTCGCCCGGTTCGACGGGTGGTGACTGGCGGTCGGAACCATCCGCATCCGACGGCGTACCACTCGATTGCTGGCGAGCCTCAGCATCGTCGTATTGCGGCGTACTCGATAGAACTGCCACCCGGTAGGTCTCACCGTTGGTGATCGTCCCGTCTTCGAGTTCGGACCGTGGAATTTCGATCCGATACGCGTCACCCTGCTGGTCGATCGATCCGCTGAAGAGACACTCCAGCTGGTCAGGGATCTCGACCATTACTCCCTCTCCTCACAGATGGGTGGCGTCTGAAGCCCGTCTCCGCGAGCCAGCCTTGGCGTCGACCGCTGCTTGTCGCTGATACGAACCATCAGTGGACTCACGCCTCGACAGCCACGTACTGATCTTCCCACTCACGACGCGCCTCGATCTCGCGGCGGCCGCGCCGGGTGATCTCATAGAAGTTGGTCCGCCGATCGAGCTGCCCCTTTTCGACCAGTCCTTTGTCGACTAACTCATCGAGGTTGGGATAGAGTCGGCCGTGATGGATCTCCGTCTCGTAGTAGTCCTCGAGTTCTTCTTTGACCGCCAGTCCGTGGGGTTCGTCCTGTCCCGCGATAGTGTAGAGCAGATCACGCTGGAAGCCAGTTAGATCGTGCATATCTACGTATTGGTTATTACCACAGTAAAACATGTCGATTTCTGAAATCCTAACCGAGGAATAGAACAGCCACAAGGGCAGTTTCGACGATAAATCGCCAGAATTGGCGGGCTCGATAACAAGGCTTACAATTGTGTCGGTTCAAGAGAACGATCCCTATGATCGATCGACTCGAACAAGAAGTCGACACGCTACAACGCCATCTCGAAGTCCTACGAATGGTCCTCGAAAACGAACCCATCGGGATCGTGCGGATGTCGAACGAAACTGGCCACCCCCACCACAAAATCCGGTACTCATTGCGTGTGCTCGAAGAAGCGAGCCTGATCGAGCCCACCAGCCAAGGAGCAGCTACGACCAAGGAAACCAGCGAGTTCGTTGCTGGACTCAATGGACGGATCGACGATATCACTACCACAGTCGATGAGATGTCTATCGAAGCCACCGTCGAGAGTTCCTCATAGCCACTGATTCGGGAGGCTCACAACAGCTGACTACTCTACCGATGACCGGTTTTTCTCGTGAGCCACTCTCCGACAGTCCACGAAACAGTACACACTGAAGGCAGGCAGGTAGTTTGCTCATGCATGGCTGGAATCGAAACCAATACCGGTGTCTAATTTCACCGGGAGCTGTGCATGACGAATAAACCTAGCCGATCTGATGATGGCTAGGCAAGATTCTTCATCACGATCCGCTGTGAAATTTGTGCCGTTGGGCTAATTTTCGAGGATGGTTATGGATGACGACCACATCGTGATCAATAATCGAGCCATAGGTATGCGACAATACATTGCGGAATCGGGCACCTTGGGCCATTTCTTCAGCGTGAGTTGCCGAGAGAATCCCCTCTTCGCCGAGCGCCCGCATCGCAGCCGGGTTGCTCACTGGCGGGTCGCCGCGTTCGTGTTTCACGAGTTCTTCAGCGATATCGATCGCGGCTTCAGTCATCTTCACGAACCGGTGTTCGACGATGTCCCGAGTATCCGAATCGCTCTTGTACTCCTCGCGGCTCACCTGCTGTTTGCGCGCGAGTACCCCAAGGCTCTTCTCGATCGTCTCGATACCACTCAAGATCCGACTGAGGCGATCCGCTGACAACTCTTCACCCGTCATCAGGGCCTCCCGAGGCTGGTGTCGTCGATGTGGCGGGATCGGTGTCGAGATGTTCGTCGATCTGTGCGAGTGCGGTGTCGAGTCGATCTCGTGGTGGGTGTCCCTCAGCGCCTGACTCCGTGAGCTGCTGGCGCAGTCTGGTGGCTGTCGCCTCGGTGCCGACGAGGAGCACACCGTGCTCAAAGACTGCTTCAACGAGCTCCGGTGACATCGAGTGGAGATCGATGAAGTCGACATCGTCGGTTTCGAGAGTATCGCTGAGGTCCGCACTTACCCCGAAAAACTCCGTATTGTAGTTTGTATCGCTCGAACGTAGCTCTTCAAACGCGATCGCGATGTCGATATCGCTCTGCGTGGTTTGAGTGTTAGTCGCGTGCGATCCGAAGAGAATCGCTACCTCGACCGGGTGCTCCTGTAGCGTAGTTTGCACCCTCTCGATCGGGAGGGCGAGAGCAGCATCAGCCGACTCGACGGTCTTCATCGTCATAACTCACGTCTTCACGCAATAAAAGCGGAGGTGTAGCCAGTCTTTCTACGGAATACGGCAAGCAGTGGCGCGCGATGAATGCCGGCGCAAGCCGGCAGAACGCGCGAGGGACTCGCTCGAACGGTGCTGAGAGAGTGAGTCGGTTGGGGAGGACGCGCCGCAGGCGCGGGCGGCGGCACAGCAAAAAGAAAGAGCGAAGCGCTACCTGACCTGCGCGAGCTCGTCATCGAGATGCTCGACGTCGGTCGCCGAGTTCAGATTCACCGAGTGACGACCCTCGTGCTCGTCAGTCACGACCGTCGAGAGGGAGTACGACGCACCCTCTTCGAGCCGGGGGACGCTTGATGCCGCCCAGCTCACGAACTTCGTCATACCCGAGGAGTCACCCAGGAGACCGACCTGTGCGACCGACTCGGAGTTCGGACTCCAGAGATCGATCACTTGAGCCTCCAGATCGATCCACTCGTCCGCACTGTTGATCGCTTCGCACGCCGTGAGCGCGTTGCCGCCGTTGGTCGTAGTCTGTGCTGTTCGGGCCGTGGACTGCTTGAATTCTGTCGCCATTGGACTAGTTCTCCGTTCAGATCGAACTTTCCTCTCGTCCGATCCTTCGCCCCTGTTTGGGGTAAATAAAACTGCTGAGGCGGTTGTGGCGAGTGCGGCGACTCGTCCGTGCTGCGAAGTCCCTTATGTAACGAGACAGGGTCTGTCTTCCACCGATTTGTTACACAAGGCGGTGCCACTGCCGAACCGCGCCGCCGCCTGCTCCGCCGTACCGCCGCTCTGCCGCACCACTGCTTCCGCAGGTTCCGCTGCTTCCCGCAATCGCCGCTCTCTGCACCGCGTGCTACCGCGACCACCGCACGGAGACCGCTTCGATCGAGACTTCCAGGTAGCTGCACTGCGGTTCGAGGCTACTTCGGTGGACGTTGGTCTCGATCTCGATGTCAGCGAGCCGGCCGTGCTGCTCCCAGAGAGCATCCAGCCCACGCTCGATGCCGGCGCGAAGCCGCGCCTCGGTCTGGTCTTCGCTGAGATACGATGGGCTGTTCTGAGCGAACCGGTCGTTGAACTCGACTTTCTTGATGGTTCGACCCTCGTTCGCCACCTCACGATCGCTGTCAGACATTGGCAGTCCTCTCGGCGATCTGTGGGTGGTTCGATTCGATCGGTTCATCCAGCTGATCGGGGGCGGCGGCCACAACGCGATCGACGTCGTCGACGCGATCGGGCGCGTGACGCTCGGCGAGCCGTTCGGCATGACCACAGTGGCGCTCGAATCCCTCGTAGTTGCCATTAATGGCGTGTTCGTGAGCCTGCTCGAGATTCGCGGTAATGGTTCGGTGAACGAGTGTGGTCCGGAGCCGGTTCAGCGTCTGGAGCGGGTGTCGGGCGATGTTTCCAAGCATCTCATCCCTCTGGAGCAAACAAACGGGTGGCGGACACACCGAGAACGGTGTATCTCAGCCACTCTGTTGGTTAACTAAGTAGAATCGCTCCAATGGAGAGCACTGTACTGGGCACGCAGTCTGGAATAGCTGTAGCTGTAGCGGTGGCGTGCGATGAATCCGGCCCGGAGGGCCGGAGAACGCGCGAGGGACGACCGAGGAGGCGCACGCCAGTGCGCCCCGCAGGGAGGAGGCTGGGGAGGTCGCGCGAGCGACCACCGGGAGTGAGCGCGAGAGGTCACAGAGCAAAAAAGAGAACTCCAGCGAGCGCGTCGCCTACTCGGCGTCCTCCGAACCGCCGTCTTCGCTTTCGATCTCGACACCTGCGATCTGCGCGAGTGCTTCCTTCACACTCTGCTCGTACTCGCCCATGTCCGCCTCTGGGTAGGCATCCTGAGCACGCGTGGCGGCCTCGCCTTCGCTCTCGTCGGCCTGCATCGCGTCGATCCGGTCGAGAGTCTGCTCGGCGGTCTCGACGACCCACTGATCGCGCGTCTCCTGGCTGACCGTCGTGACCGACTCGGGAGTGATCGACGTGAGCATGTCGCCGTCGTCGCCCTCGTACGTTCGGGGCTTGCCCACGATCGCGACGTACTCCGGAGCCTCCATGCCCCGCAGCGCCGCCATCGCCTCGGGCTGATACTGCCCGGCGTAGACGAAGAACGTCCCCGTGGGATCGACCACGCGGCCCTGCCAATACTCGCTGTCGCTACTGTTGGCGACGTTCTCGGTTTCGGTCAGCGTGCCCATCGCGAGCACCCGGTTCGCGTTCTCTCCGGTGGGCAGCACTGCGAACTTCGGTGACCGCTCGTCGTCACCGTCCTGGAAGATCTCGCTGGCGTCTCCGAATTCCTCGGCGAACGCGCGCTTGGCTGGTTGGCGATCGGTACGACCGTCGTTACCGCTGTTGGCACTCGAACTCATGATTGAAACGAACCTCGATCGAGTCGGCTTCACTGACTCGCCGACCCTGCACCCCTGATGGGGTGAAAAACTGCTGTCGCGGCTCACTGTGCCGACGACACGATGCACCCGATCGATCGCGAGCGCTGGCCCGCCTCAGACCAGCTCCGCGTCGAAGTGCTCGTCCAGGACGCGCGCCGCGTCCGCTGCGGCCGCGTCGTCCGGGCCGATCTCCTCGACTTCGTTCACGAGGTGATACTCCCCGATCTCCGGCCCTTCGATGGCGAAGTAGTGACCCACGAGTTCCGCGCGGAGACGATCGGCGACGACGCTCGGATCGAGCGCGTCCATCGCCATGTCGGTCGCCTCATCGAGGGAGATCCCGCTGACGGCCTCGGTGGCTTCGGCGTCGAAGATCACGTCCTCGACGTTCTGTCCGTCGTCGAAGGCGGCCTTGATCCGGAGGTCGAACTCACCCTCGCCCTCGCCGTGTTCCGAGCAGCGCCCGTTCTGGAGCACGCGCGTGCAGTCGTCTCCGGGGCAGCGCTTGATGAGGCCGCTACCGGGCTTGATCGCGACCAGTGCGCCCTCCGAAGCCACCGACTCGTTGCCAGTGCTCGTTTCGACAGCCTCGTCAAGCGCTGCGATCTCGGTCGTCTTGTTCAGCTTGACCGAGAAGTCGCCCTCGTACTCGTCGGTGACGACGTTTGAGATGGTGTAGCACTGTCCCTCTTCGAGCTCGGGCAGATCCGAGGTCTCCCACGAGACGAACTTGATGCGGCCCGTCTCATCAGCCAGCAGCCCGACCTGAGCGATCGAGTCAGCGCGGGGCTCCCACAGCTGATCGACTTCGACTTCGAGATCGACCCACTGCTCCTCAGCGTCGATCGCATCGATACTGACGAGATCGTTGCCCGACTCCGCGTAGAAGGCGTCCTGATCGATGTCGTGCTCGTCGAGCAGGTGGTTGGTGACGCTCCGGCGAGCCTCGTCTTCGGGGACCTGGTACTCCTCGACGAGCGCAGTCACGCGCGCTTCGACCTCTTCGGGATCGACTTCGACATCTGCGTTGTTCTGGAACTGTTCGACGATCGAGCCGCTGGTACTTTGGACAGACATGGGTACTTACCTCGAATCGATTTTCGACCGCATCGGGACGAGCGTCGCTTCTGACTCGCCCCTTCACCCCTGATGGGGGAATAAAACCGCTGGAGCGGACGTGGTTGCAGTGCCAGTGCTACTGACCGACCGACGCCGTCACGACGTCGCCGACCGAGTACGCACCGGACTGCTCACCGACGCCCCCGGTTCGCTTCCGAGGACGTTGGTGGCACGCCCGCTGGAGTCTCTCGACCCCTCGCCCCTCGGTGGGAACACAAACTGCGGTCGGGGTCGTCGCTGGTGGTGTCGGAGGTCGCTGCGACTCCCAGCGCGATCACTCGCTACTCGTGACCGGAACCCGATGAACACGATCCGTCCCGAGTACGTCAGTGCCGGTATCGATCATGTCCGCCGTGCCCCGCGATTCGTTGACGTGGATGGCCACGAGGGCGTCGGCGTACTCGGCCATCTTCTCGTTTCGGATGGGACCTGCCGCCTTCCCGTGGGTGTTCCAATCGGCGGGGAAGCGCTCGACCGGGATACCGCGCTCACCAGCCCAGTCTTCGCCGAGCTGATCGACACCCCGAGCCGTTCCGGAAACGACCTCCGCGACGGCGAACCCCGATCGGTCGATCGCTTCGGCAACGATACGACGCTGGCCGTCCCGCGAGAGACAGTCGAGGATGGAGCGTGAGCCGGCGATGATCACGGAGAGGCCGTCAGCGGGGCGGTCGGGTTGCGAGCGGTCGTTGTCAACGTCGGTAGTAGTGTTCATTTTTCGTACACCTCACCCATCTGGGAGAGAACAAACCCTCGGCAGCCATCTTGAATGCCATCCGCTTCGCTGCGAGGTATGGGGGGTAGATGCTCCCTTATGTAACAGTTGCTGGTCAGAATAAGAGAAATCGTTACATAAGGTATTCACGAGCCGTCGGTCCCGCAGAACGGTTGCCGGGCGGTAGCCGGGGCACGCGCGATGAATGCGCGCCGGAGGCGCGCAGAACGTGCGCGAGGGACGAGCTCTGAAGAATGCGCTCCTCCTATCCTGCCATCACGCCGGCTCTGAACCATCAATTGCTTCTGGAAAGATGGGTTCCAATCCGTCCATCTCGATGAGTCCCGCACGAGAATCCGGGAAGTCGCGGTCTCGATACTGAGGGTCGTCCAACCGGGAGATCACCATCCCGTCCTCAAATTGGTAGGGAGAAGGGTCGAACGATTCTGGACTGATGTCATCGTACCACATGACAAGTCGGTCGGCGTCCCAAGCGAACGATTCTCGAAGGGGAGCTTCGGAGACAACCGGATCACTGATCGTTGCAGGGAAGGCAGAGGGATCGCTGCCCAGCGCGGCATCCGCATCCGGTGAGGTGAGCGTCCGCATCTCGCTGAGACGGTCGTCCAGCTTGTGTGCGATTGCAGCGGGAACTGGCAGTTCCTCGAAGCGTGCTCCGGCGATGATCGGGCACTCGGGGTCGTCACCCCAGCGGACGGCTTCGCCGACAGAGAGAAGCATGGGACCGTTCCCATCGAGCGAACCCAATTTACCGCTGGTTCCGGAAACAGTACCCGCGTCGGCAGTAACCCGCCAGCCCACTTGTGGTTCGTGAAGTACCGTCTTGGCCTGAGCGGCTAACTCGATCGTTGCCGTATCGCCCTCGAACGCATATTCGTACTGGTAGTCGGCGTCGAACATGGCCTCTGCCGCCGCGTCCCCAGGCGTCGGCACCGGGACATGCTTAGTGGACTTTGGGTGCATTA
This sequence comes from Halococcus sp. PRR34, assembly GCF_028617175.1. Classification (NCBI taxonomy): domain Archaea; kingdom Methanobacteriati; phylum Methanobacteriota; class Halobacteria; order Halobacteriales; family Halococcaceae; genus Halococcus; species Halococcus sp. PRR34. The sequence continues at coordinate 120,432 of NZ_JAQJDA010000011.1, forward strand.
GTTCGCCGAATTCCACGGGGTCGACGTCGAGCTTATGGAGCGTCGAGACGATATTGTTGACGAGGCGTTCGCGCTCCCGAGGTGGCCTAATTGTAGGAAGGCAGGCGAGAACTGCGCGCATCTCTTTCCTGAGCGGGGGATAGGGATTGCCCTCGATGTATGCATACGAGCGGTCGCGAAATCCAGGGTCGTAGTCGTCGGCTGTGAGTTTCATCTGCGAGCCCTACTCAGCGCCACCACAAAGATTCTACGGCAAAGATGGCAGACTGGAGGTGGGTGAACGCGAAGGCGGTGGCGCGTGATGAATCCGGCCCGAAGGGCCGGAGAACGCGCGAGGGACGAGCGAGTGCCCGCAAGGGCACGAGTGAGGAGGCTGGGGAGGACGCGCCGAAGGCGCGGGTGGAAGACACGGAGCAAAAAGAGAGAGCGTCCGTAGCTACCGTCGCCACGTCTCCCGCAGGCGGCGGACCCACTCACCGACGAACTCGAAGCCCGTCGGCTCACGTTGCCCGTACTCCTCGGCGAGGTCCGCCCGTTGTTCGTCGTGTTCCTCGCGATTGTGCTCCATATCCAACCGAAGGAGTCCTCGGCTCATAAAACCACGCCCGTCATCAGACAGACCAATCCGGCGAACAGCGCACTCTCGCCGACAATCAGCCGCCGTTTCCCCACCGCCAGAATCTGATGATTCCTGCTCACCCACTCGCCCATCACGAGCGTGAGCGCAGTCTCCCACGAGTCCGCCTCTGCTCGTCCGTCGATCACTCCCTTGTCCACGAACCCGCCGAGCACCAACTTGCTCAGGTAGGCCTCGTTCGGCCCGAGGAACAGCGTCGAAGTCGTATAGCTCGCGATCGCCGCCCCGAACCCACCCATCAGCAGGATTCCACCGACGATGCCGAACTCCGGCCGGATGGTGACGTCGAGGCCACCGACCAACGAGATTGTCGCGGTCGCGACGACCGTCGCCAACTGCGCCGTCCGCAACGCCTTGTCGTCTAGGTGCTGCTTTCGCTGCTGCTGAGCGTTGAGCACCGTCCGTGCCTCCTGGTACGCCACCGAGACAGGCGTACTCGACCACGTATTCGGACCGCCCGGTCCACTCATCGTCTCGCTCTGGTCGCTCATCTCTCGAACACCTCACCCCTCCGGGGTGTCTCATAAATTGGCCTTCATCGCCTGATCTTCCACTCGCACAGTCCCGTCCCACCGAACTCCCCGAACGGGTCCCGGAGCGGTCGCCGAACGGTAGCCGTGGCGCGCGCGATGAATGCGCGCCGGAGGCGCGCAGAACGTGCGCGAGGGACGAGCGAGTGCCCGCAAGGGCACGACGCGAGGAGGCTGGGGAGGACGCGCCGAAGGCGCGGGTGGTAGCCACGTAGCAAAAAAAGGATTCCAGCGCCCTCACTCGTTGTTCGACAGCTCTGGGAGATCGAGGTGGACCATCCGGTCGTTCGCCCCGAACTCCGAGAGCTTCGTGTGCTCGTAGTGGTTGATCCGGCTCATCGTCTTCTTCCACCGAGGCACGTTGTACTTCTCTTCGCTCACACGCTGCTCGCGCCCTCGCTTCTCGGCCTCCTCACGCTTCTGCTCGCCCCACGACGTCCCGTAGGTGTCTGACTGGAGTTCCCGGATCGCCACGAACCCGACTGTGTCCGAGTCCTCCGCTTCCACGCGCGTGGTGCGTGCCTGCGCCTCCGATCCCTCGAAGCTACTGAGATCCACGTCCACGCCCTCGACCTCGGGCATATCCGCCGCCTGGGGGAAGAACCACTCCTCGCGATGGTTCGTTGGGACCGGCGTGAACTCATCGGCCTCATCGACCTCTGCCTCGCACGACGAGGGCTCGGACATCTCGATGCCACCCATCGGGGAGGGACCGTCGCCTCGCTCACACCGCCAGATCTGGGTGTCGCTCGTCGCCGCCAACGTCGTCTGGTTCCCGTACGCACCGGGCTTGGCGTCGATGATCCGCACCACGTCACCCTCGTTCAGACGCACGTCCATGTTCGAGTTGCGCCAGATGGTCAGCTTCGCCTCGCCCGATTCATCTTCGAGGATCGCGACCTGCTGCTGGTTGCTCGACGCCGGCTCGAACATCGTTGCCACTACGCCCTCGATGGTGGCCCACGAGTCCGTCGGTTCGACCATCGAGAGCGGCGAGACGACCGTCCGGTCTTCGCACAGGTCCTCCACGAGGTCCATCACCGCTTCACTGATGTCCGCTCCACTGGCGACCTTCTGAGCGATGCGCTTGGCGACCGTCGCCCGCGAGCGCCCGAACCGCTCGGCCACCCGCCCCGACTGGGTGTAGATCTCGCCCACCGTCTCCTTGTCCAGGTGCTCGCGAGGGTCGTCTTCGAACCCACGACCGACGTGCCCCGAGGCAGCTTCCGCCTCGACGTCCTCCCGACACTCCTCCATCCGTTTCTGATGAAGCCCCATCGTGCGCTGCTCGCGCTGCTCCTTCTTCTCGGGTCGGGGGTGAACCTCCGGGTTCGCACCCGCCCGGTCGGAGATTTTCTCGAGCTCGGCCTCGCGCCCCTCGATGCGCTCCTGAGTGTAGAGGCTCTTGTCATCGTACTCGCTCTCCCCGCCGGGACCGCCCCATGACCCGTTCACCGCCTCGTCCGTCCCTCGATCGAGCCGCCCCTGTTCTGCGCGCTTCTGCCCGATTTCGTAACCAGGCACGCCGTCGATCGAGAGTTCGAGCTCCGTCTCGCGCTCTCCACCACTGGGGTACTGCACCTCGTCGAACTGCCGCATCCGCTCGGCGTCCCGCACACGCCCTGCGCCGCTGCTCTCGTTCTCGCTCTGTGCGACCGCAACCGTCTTGTCGCTGAAGTTCTTAGAACTCATTGTAGGCAACCTGAGGGGCTACTTACCCCTCTCCGCTACTTACACGGAGAGAGGCGTCGCTGACCGTCGCTGTCGTCGGTACTGACGACTTCATCTCTTCAACCCTCACCCCTACAGGGTGTCCCATAAATTGGGTGCGTACATGCGGTTTGGCAGGCTCGCTACTCCTCCCGCAGACAAACTGAGGAATCCGCCACCGCTGTCACCAGCAACGTCGCTCTTCCACCTCCGACCACACCGCTCTTCCACCGACCCGTTCTTCTCCCGCTTCGAGAGCTCTCCCTTTCCCCACCCTGCTCTCCCCCCTGTACTCCATACTCCGATCCTCCCTCTACACCCATCTCACCCCCGAATTCCCACAGTCCTACTTTCCCGTTCCAGTCCGTTAGCCGCTCCTACTAAGACTTTGTAGCGTCGTGATCTTCCGCAAAAGGAAGTGCGGTCGCCGTCGGTAGCTGTCGGTCCAGGAGCCGCGCGCGAGCAACGCGCGTGCTGCGGGTTTCGCGGTGCGGTCGCGGGAGCCGCTGCCGAGCGGGAGCTGTCGCGGTCGCCGAACGGAGCGGTAGTGGCTGCGGTTGCAGAACGGTCGCGGAGTGGAGGCGGTCGCCGAACGGTCGCGAAGTGGAAGCGGCTGCTGAACGGTCGCAGAGCGGAAGCGGTTGCGGAACGGGCGCGGAGTCGAAGCGGTCGCGGCAGCTGGAGCGAAGGCAGCAGCGGTCGTCGAACGGAACGGTAGCAGTAGCGGTCACTGAACGGAGCGGTGGCGCGTACGATGAATCCGGCCCGGAGGGCCGGAGAACGTGCGCGAGGGACGAGCGAGTGCCCGCAAGGGCACGACGCGAGGAGGTTGGGGAGGACGCGCCGAAGGCGCGGGCGGTAGTCACGTAGCAAAAGGGGGGAGCCGCGACGACGTCACGGCTTATGGTACGAGCAGTCGCCGTCCTCGAACTCCGTGCAGTATTCGAGGACTGCTTCGTATTCGAAGGTGATTTCGTGGGGATACCGATCGGTGAAGTCGTCGTTGCGAACCAGCCTGAAAACGAGATCGCCGTCACAGTCGTGGTTCGGACAGCGGTCCTCGACGATGTAGACGGGCGTCCCGTCGTCGATGGTGTCGCACTCCTCGAGCGAGACGACCCCGTACCGGGGAAGCTTCGCCTTACCGCCGAGATCCTCACGGGCCGCTTCGATCCGAGCTTCCTGTTTGGGCTCACACTCGAAGTCCGGATGGTGGAGGCTGTCGCACTCGCCGCACTCGACCATACCTTGCACACACGACGAGCACCACCACCCCTGGTAGAGCGTCGTTTCGAACTCGGTGCCGTGCTCACGGATGGCGTCGTACGTCATCTCCTCGCCGCAGTCCGGACAGTCCCGCGTCTGTGCGTCGCCGCCGTCGGCGCTGTTACTGCTCATCTCTCGAACACCTCACCCCTTCGGGGTGTCGCAGAAATTGGGCTGCATACATCTCGGTTGAATGGTGCGATGCGGCTCGATCTCCGTAGCAGGGGTGGGACGACCGGAGGGAGTCCCACCCCGTGCGGACATGCTGCCAAAAAAACCCGACAGGCCGGGCTTACTGGTCCTCGACCGTACCCAAGTACGTCCCGCACTCGCAGTCCCGATGCAGCCAGTCCCCGTCGAAGTATTCGTTCTGGAGTTCTGGAGGATGATCGCAGTAGGCCTGCACCACGTCGCCGATCTCCGCGTACGCCTCGTTCAGGAGCTCGTCGGTCATCTGTTTGCGCCCTGCCGATACTTCCTGAAGCTTCCGGGCGGTCTCCGGGTCGATGTCGCTCCGGTTGGTGATGCTGCTGCCGGTACTGATCACTCGCTGCATCGTCTCTCGGATCTGGCTGAAGAGCGTCATTGTCTCGAACACCTCACCCCTCTGGGGTGTCACAAAAATGGCCGTTCGTTATATTCGTTTTCGAATAGCGAATACTCGCGATGCCTCTGGGTCCGATGGTTGCGGGAGCCGCTGCCGTGCAGTCGCAGGAGCCGTGCGGTCGCGGTAGCGGTCGGTCCCGTCGAACGCGCGCGAGAAACGTGCGCGATGCGGTTTCGCGGTGCGGTGCGGTCGTCGTCGTCGCGGATGCGGGGCCGTCGACGAACTCAGCAGAACAGTCGGGTTGCAGCGAGAACTGACGTCCGAAACAGACCTTCGAGCAAAACGTACACGCCGGCCAGCAGCAAGAACCCTATCGGGATGGCTCCACCCAACACGACATCGAGGATTCCGATACTGATTGCGAGCACTACCACGGCCGTCCGGACTCGATCAGTTGTCGGTGCGACTGCGCGTCGTCGTTGTCGGGGGGTTCGTGCCATCTTCTGAATCACTCCACCCCTCGGTGGAGGACAAAGAGCTGCTGGGTTCTACGGGATCATCGCCGCCGTCACGCTACTCGAGGCGAGTCCAACGACGATGGTCAGGAGTGCGAGCGTCCCAATGAGGTTGATGCCCTCGTTGTTTCGCGGGTTCAGCAGGCGCGGCACGTTGACCGAGACTTCGTAGTCGGCGATCGGCCACACCAGCCGAACGTCCGTCCCGGTGAGGAAGTCTCCCAGGACGTGTCCGAAGCCGGCGAGACTCCCGACGGTGAAGCCATACTGAGCAGCGGCGATTGGCGTCACGATCGCGCCGCCAGCGTAGACGGTGATGTTCGCGCCGATCCACCACGTGGGGACTGCGACCAGCGCACCGACGACTGAAGCTCCCACCAGCGAGTGCGTCACACCGTGGGGAATGAATCGCCACGTCAGCCGATCCGGCAGGCCCGCCACCCCGATCGTGATCACTGCTCCAGCCACCGCGAAGGCTGGATACATTTCGGCGATCGACATCCCGAATGGAACGTACAGCAATAGCGCTCCCAAGCAGGCCACCACGCGGGCTGTCGAAGGGGCGTTCGTAGGCTCGATAGCTTCCGTGATTCGTTGGATCGATGATGCCGTACTCATTGTCGAAACTCCGAGGGGTTTCCCTCGTTGGTCATGGATGGTGAGTGAGTGTCGGTACTGGACTCGCCGTCGCGACTGTCCTGGTCTGTCGGTGCGACTTCTCTCATCTCTCTCACCCTCACCCCCTACTGGGCAAACAAACTGCGCGGCGTTTCGTCGGTCATCCAATACATCGGCACGGTGGTAGGTATGAGTTTCAGTGAGCGATCGATCCAGGTTTCTCGCGACAGCTCCAGGTATGCCTCACACTCACACGTCCGGTGGATGGACTCACTCCCAGCGCGCCGCGACTGCAACTCGACTGGATCGTCACACCGACGCCGTTCGGCACAGCTCCAGTTGGTTGATCGAAATGATTGCGAGCTCGTCCAGGCGGGAACTCACCAGCGATCCGGTCCGGTCGACCATCCACTCAGCACCCACCCAGCACCCCATCTCGATCACCTCCTCCACTCCGAGCGAACACCCCCTCGAGATCGGCCACCCAATCCGACGGCTATTCACCCCCACTTCCATCCCTCCGATCCGGCCTTCAACGATCTACCAACAAACGAAAACATCGATTTTCCAGACCCAGACTCAGTACCTCACAAAGCGGGTTAGGTGAACGGGCTGCTTGGTCGGTTGATGCGACCGGACCAAGCAGCCAACGAAC